>DASSPC010000379.1:0-7385 GCA_035699865.1 Oryzihumus sp.
GACGAGCACCAGCTGCTGGCCGCGCAGCGGTCCTGCTTCCTGGACCCGGACGACCCGGAGGTCGCGCGCGAGGCGGAACGGGCCGGCATACCGCACGACTGGGTGGAGGCGGCCCGGCGCTCTCCCGTCTGGGCGCTCATCGACCGCTACGAGGTGGCGCTGCCGCTGCACCCGGAGTACCGCACGATGCCGATGGTCTGGTACATCCCGCCGCTGTCGCCGGTGGTCGACCGGGTGCGTGAGACCGGGGTGGACGCCGAGGACGCCGGCACGCTGTTCGCCGCGATCGAGGCGCTGCGGATCCCGGTGGAGTACCTCGCCGAGCTGTTCACCGCCGGTGACCCCGACCCGGTCAACCGGGTGCTGCACAAGCTCGCGGCGATGCGGTCCTACATGCGCGACCTGAACTTCGGGCGGGACGGCGACGCCTCGATCCCGGCCGCCGTGGGGATGTCCGAGGAGGACATGCTCGCGATGTACCGGCTGCTGGCGCTGGCGCCCTACGACGAGCGCTACGTCATCCCGCCGGCTCACGCCGAGCAGGCGCACGCGCTGGAGGAGCTCGCCACCGAGTGCAGCCTCGACTACGAGGGCGGTCCCGGGATGGGCGGTTCCGGGCCGTTCGGCGAGGGCTCCGGGCGACCGGCGCAGCCCGTCGCGGTCGAGAGCTTCCAGGCGCTGAAGCAGCGGCAGACCGCCGACCGGTCGAGCGACCCGGAGGACAAGGCGCGTCGGGTGAACCTGCTCAACTGGGACGGCCAGGGGACCCCGGAGGGGCTGTTCCCCGAGCGCACGGAGGGGGACCCGCGTGGCTGAGCCCACCGACGGCCGGTGCCACCTGGTGGTCTCGCGGCTGCTGGACTACCCGGACCCGGCCCTGGTGGCCGACCTGCCGGTGCTGACCGAGGTCGGCGCGAGCCTCCCGCAGGGCCGGCTGCTGCGGCCGCTGCTGGGCCACCTGGAGGCGACCCCGCTGCTGGAGCTCCAACAGGACTACGTGGCGACGTTCGACCAGCGACGGCGGTGCTGCCTCTACCTCACCTACTACGCCTACGGCGACACGCGGAAGCGCGGCGCGGCCCTGCTGGAGCTCAAGCAGGCCTACCGCGCCGCCGGGGTGGAGCTCGAGGACGGCGAGCTGCCGGACCACCTGTGCGTGCTCCTCGAGTTCGCCGGGTCGGTCGACCCGGCCGCCGGTCACCGCCTGCTGCTGGAGCACCGCGCCGGGCTGGAGCTGCTGCACCTGTCGCTGCGCGACGCCGGCTCGCCGTATGCCGCGGCGCTGGCCGCCGTCTCGGCCACCCTGCCCGCGCTGCGCGGTGACGAGCGCGACGCGGTGCGCCGCCTGGTCGCGCAGGGCCCGCCGGGGGAGGATGTCGGGCTCGACCCGTTCGGGCCGCCCACCGGCGTGCCCGCCACCGCGGGCCCGGGCCCGCGGACCGCCTTCATCGACGTCGCCAGCGTGGGGGTGCGCCGGTGAGCACGCTCCTGTGGGTGGTGTGGCCCTACGTCTGCCTGGCCGTCTTCGTCGTCGGGCACTGGTGGCGCTACCGCTACGACAAGTTCGGCTGGACCACCCGCTCCTCCCAGCTCTACGAGGCGCGCCTGCTGCGCTGGGGCAGCCCGCTGTTCCACTTCGGGCTGCTGTTCGTCCTCGGCGGCCACGTCATGGGCCTGGGCATCCCGAAGTCGTGGACCGAGGCCGTGGGCGTCTCCGAGGGCGTCTACCACTTCCTCGCGGTGAGCATCGGCGCGGTCGCCGGGGTGTGCACGGTCGTGGGGATGGCCATCCTCATCTACCGTCGCCGGACGGTCGGGCCGGTGTTCAGCGCCACCACGCGGATGGACAAGGCGATGTATGCCGTGCTGGCCACCGTGATCCTGCTCGGCCTGGCCAACACGGTGCTCGGCAACCTCGTCAGCCACTACGACTACCGCGAGGGCGTGTCGATCTGGTTCCGCGGGATCTTCCGGTTCTCGCTGCACCCCGAGCTCATGGTCCACGCGCCGCTGACGTTCCAGCTGCACGGGCTGGTGGCGTTCGGCCTGTTCGCCCTGTGGCCGTTCACCCGGCTGGTGCACGTCTTCAGCGCCCCCGTCGGCTACCTGTGGCGGCCCTACATCGTCTACCGCAGCAAGCCCGAGGGGCGTCTGGGCGCCCGGGCCACGCGACGCGGCTGGGACCGCCAGGACGTGGGTCGCTAGCGTCGCGGCGGCGACGCCGTCACGCCGGGGCCGCGGACAGCGAAGGGCCCCGCCGTTGCCGGCAGGGCCCTTCGGTCTCTCATCTGCGCTGGTGCGCCGGGCAGGGGCTACCAGTAGTGCTTGCGACCGCCGACGGCACGGCCGGTCGCGCCGAGGATCCACAGCACGGCACCGATGATGATGAGGATGGTGCCGATCGTCGTCAGGATCGAGATGCCGGCGACGATGCCGATGATCAACAGGATCAGTCCGAGAATGATCACGCTGGTCTCCTTGTGAGGGGTGGGGAGATCAGGGTGTACCCAACTGAGGCGCTTTTCAACGGATGAGGCTCATGGGGGTTCCTGTCGGCTCCTGTCTGCTCCTGTGGGCGGAAGGTCCTGACCGGTCCGGGTGCGCCCGGGTCACGCTGGCCATGACCTGCCGCTGCTCCTGTTTGGGAGGCGCCATGAGCACCGCCGGCTACCCCGTCCGTGTCGACGCCCATCTGGACCCCGGGCTCAGCCGTTGGCTGTGGCTGGTCAAGTGGCTGCTGGCCATCCCGCACTACCTCGTGCTGCTCGTGCTCTGGGCCGCGTTCGTGGTGCTCAGCATCGTGGCGTTCTTCGCGATCCTGTTCACCGGGCACTACCCCCGGGCGATCTTCGACTTCAACGTCGGGGTGCTGCGCTGGAGCTGGCGGGTGGGCTACTACGCCTACGGGGCGCTGGGCACCGACCGCTACCCGCCGTTCACCCTCGACGAGGTGCCCGACTACCCGGCGCACCTCGAGGTGACCTACCCCGAGAAGCTCTCCCGCGGCCTGGTCCTGGTCAAGACCTGGCTGCTGGCCCTGCCGCACTACCTCGTCGTGGCGTTCTTTGCCGGGGGATCGCTCGCGCTGGCCTCCAGCGACAACCGGACCCGGGTGTGGTCCAGCGGCCTCATCGGGCTCATGGTCCTCGTCGGCGCGGTGGTGCTGCTCGTGACCGGCCGCTACCCGCAGACGGTCTTCGACTTCGTCCTCGGGATGAACCGCTGGGTGCTGCGGGTGGCCGCCTACGCGGCGCTGATGACCGACGAGTACCCCCCGTTCCGGTTCGACCCCGGCGGTGACGACCCCTCGGAGGCGCACATGACCATCGGGACGCCGCCCCCGCAGGCCCCCATCGAAGGGCAGCAGCCCGTGGACACGGCGGTGGCGCAGCAGGCCGGCACGACCGCGGGGCAGCCGCCACCTCCACCGGCCGCCACGGCGCAGACGGCACCTCCGGGGGCGACGGCCAGGAGGTGGACCGGGGGGCGGATCGTCTCCGTCGTCGCCGGCGCCGTGCTGCTCGCGGCGTCGCTGGGGCTGCTGGCCGCCTCGGCCGGGCTCGGGGTGCTCAACGTCGCCTCCCGGGACCGGGCCGGCTTCGTCACCACCGCCTCCCGCACCTTCGCCACCTCGACCAGCGCCATCGCCAGCAGCGCGGTGCAGGTCGGCGCCTCCGGGCAGGACTGGAGCGGGGCGTCGTGGGCGCTCGGTGACGCACGGGTGCGGGCGGAGTCCCTGGACCCGCGGCCGGTGTTCATCGGCGTGGCTCGTACTGCCGACGCCGCGGCCTGGCTGGCCGGGGTGGACCACTCCACCGTGATCGGCTTCCGCGACGGTGCGCCGGTCTACCGCGACGTCACCGGCGGGGCGCCGTCGGTGCCGCCGGAGCAGGCGGGCATCTGGGCGGCCAGCGTGTCCGGCACCGGCCAGCAGGAGCTGGTGTGGCCGATCGAGTCCAGCGACTGGACCGTCGTGGTGATGCACCCCGACGGCAGCCCCGGGGTCATCGTCCGCGCCAACGCCGGTGCGACGCTGCCGGTCCTGCACTGGCTGTGGGTGGCGCCGCTCGTGGTGGCGCTGGTGCTCATCATCGCCGGTGTCCTCCTCGTGGTGCTGGCCATCCCGCGGGCCGGTCGGACGTGAAGGTCCTGGTCGCCGAGGCCAGCCGGCACGGGTCGACCCTGGCCATCGCCGAGGCGCTCGCGCACACGCTGCGCGAGGAGCTGCCCGAGGCCGAGGTGGACGTGCACGTGGTCGAGGACGCCCTGGAGGTAGGGACTTACGACGCCGTCGTGCTCGGCTCTGCCGTCTACATGGGGCGCTGGCTGGAGCCGGCGCGCCGCTTCGCCCGGCGCAACGCCGGGGAGCTGCTGCACAAGCCGGTCTGGCTCTTCTCCAGCGGTCCGCTCGGGCAGCAGCCGGTCCAGGAGTCCGAGCCCCACGACGCCACGGAGATCGCCGGTGAGCTCGACGCCCGGGGGCACGAGGTCTTCCTCGGCCGGCTCGAGCGGGACGACCTCGGCCTGGCCGAGCGGGCGGTGGTCGGCGTGGTCCGCGCGCCGTACGGCGACTTCCGGGACTGGCCGGCGGTGCAGGAGTGGGGGCGGCAGATCGCCGCCGCGCTGGTCCCGCAGCAGCACACCGGCTGACCTCCCTGCGCCCCGGTGAGGGGCACGGCATACTTCGCCCATGTTTGCCGGACGTAGTGCAGGGGACGCCGACGTCATCGTCGTGGGGGCCGGCCTGGCCGGCCTCGTCGCCACGGCCGAGCTGGTGGAGGCGGGCCGCAGCGTCCTCCTGCTCGACCAGGAGTCGGCCGAGAACCTTGGGGGACAGGCGTTCTGGTCCTTCGGTGGCATCTTCCTGGTGGACTCACCCGAGCAGCGGCGCATGGGCATCAGGGACTCCTTCGACCTGGCCTGGCAGGACTGGACCGGCACGGCCGGCTTCGACCGGGAGCGTGAGGACCGCTGGCCGCGGGAGTGGGCCCGGGCCTACGTGGAGTGGGCGGCCGGCGAGAAGCGCGCGTGGCTGCGGGAGCGCGGCGTGGGCTTCTTCCCCGTGGTCGGCTGGGCCGAACGCGGTGACGGGACCGCCACCGGGCACGGCAACTCGGTGCCGCGCTTCCACGTCACGTGGGGGACCGGGCCCGGGGTGCTCGAGCCGTTCGTCCGCCGGGTCCGCCAGGCCGCCGACGACGGCCGCGTGCGCATCGGCTTCCGGCACCGGGTCGACGCGCTCACCGTCGAGGGCGGGGTGGTGACCGGCGTCAGCGGCAGCCGGCTCGCCCCGGCGCACGAGCCACGCGGCGCGGCCACGAACCGTGAGGTGGTCGGCGACTTCGCGGTCCGCGCCCAGGCGGTCGTGGTGACCTCCGGCGGCATCGGCGCCAACCACGACCTGGTCCGGGCGAGCTGGCCGGCCCGTCTCGGCCAGCCGCCGCGGGAGATGGTCACCGGCGTCCCGGCCTACGTCGACGGGCGGATGATCGGCATCAGCGAGGCCGCCGGGGCCAACGTGGTCAACCGCGACCGGATGTGGCACTACGTCGAGGGCCTGCAGAACTGGGACCCGATCTGGCCCGGGCACGGCATCCGGATCCTGCCGGGGCCGTCGTCGCTGTGGTTCGACGCGGTGGGCCGACGGCTGCCGCCCCCGCTGTTTCCCGGCTTCGACACCCTCGGCACGCTGGCCCACCTGCGCACCACCGGCCACGACCACTCCTGGTTCGTGCTGACCCAGAAGATCATCGAGAAGGAGTTCGCCCTCTCCGGCTCGGAGCAGAACCCCGACCTGACCGGTCGTTCCGTGCGGCAGGTCCTCGCCCGTGCGCTGCCCGGCGCCCCGGGGCCGGTCGAGGCGTTCAAGCGACACGGCGCGGACTTCGTCGTCGCCGACACGCTGCCCGAGCTGGTCGCCGGGATGAACGCGCTCACGCCCGAGCCGCTGCTGGACCTCGCGGACCTCGAGCGCCAGGTCGTGGCCCGCGACCGCGAGATCGACAACGACTTCGGCAAGGACCTGCAGGTCACCGCGCTGCGGGGCACCCGCGCCTACCGCGGGGACCGGCTGATCCGCACCGCGACCCCCCACCGCATCCTCGACCCCAAGGCGGGTCCGCTGATCGCGGTGCGGCTGCACGTCCTGACCCGCAAGACCCTCGGCGGGCTGGAGACCGACCTGTCCGCGCGGGTCCTCGGTGCCGACGGGGCGCCGGTGCCGGGGCTCTACGCCGCCGGCGAGGTCGCCGGCTTCGGCGGTGGCGGGATGCATGGCTACCGGGCGCTGGAGGGCACCTTCCTCGGCGGTTGCCTGTTCTCGGGGAGGGCAGCCGGTCGCGCTGCCGCGGAGGAGGTCGCATGAGCGTGCCCACGCGTGAGCAGGGCGGACGGGGCCTGCGGGTCATCGCCGACCTGTCGCTGCGGTTCCTGCTGATCGCGGCGGCGATCTACGTGCTGCTGCGGATCCTCAACGCCATCAGCCTGGTCACGATCACCGTGGTCGTGGCCCTGCTCGTCAGCGCGCTGCTCCAGCCGGCCGTGGCCTGGCTCGTCGGTCGCGGCGTCCCCCGGCCGCTGGCCGCGATCGGGGTGTTCGTCGTCGGTGTCGTCGCCATCGGGCTCGCCGTGTGGTTCGCCGTCTCGCAGGTGGCCAGCAACGCCACGCTCATCGGCGACCAGCTCCTGCATGCCCTCACCTCGATCCAGGACTGGCTCGTGCACGGCCCCCTGCACCTGTCCGCCCGGCAGGTCGACCAGCTCGGCACGAACCTGCAGCAGACCCTGGCCAACAACCAGGGCACCATCGTCTCCGGCGTGTTCGCCACGGCGGGCAGCGCGCTGAGCGTCATCAGCGGCGGGGTGCTGTGCCTGTTCGCGATCTGCTTCATGCTGCTCGACGACGGCCAGATCTGGCGCTGGGTGGTCAGCCTCTTCCCCGACCGGGAGGAGCCGCGGGTCGCGCATGCCGGGCAGGTGGCCTGGCGCACCCTCAGCGCCTACATGCGCGGCTGCGTCATCCTGGCGTTCATCAACTCCCTGACCATGGTCATCGTCATGCTCGTCGCCGGGATGCCCCTGGTCATCCCGCTGGGCGTCCTGCTCTTCCTCGGCTCGCTCATCCCGCTGGTCGGCATGGTGGTCGCCGGCATCGTCGTGGTGCTCGTCGCGCTCGTGACCAAGAGCGTGGCCGTGGCGATCGTTATGGCGGTGGCGCTGGTGCTCACCGTCCAGCTCGAGGGCAACATGCTCAACCCGTACATCCTCGGCAAGGCGGTGAGCATCCACCCGCTGGCGATCCTGCTCGCGGTCACCGGCGGCACCATCCTCGGCGGGGTCTTCGGGGCGTTCATCGCGGTGCCGCTGGTCGCGGTGCTCAACAACGT
>DASSPC010000380.1:0-2120 GCA_035699865.1 Oryzihumus sp.
GCGGCGCGCGCAAGGCTGCCCCGGGTGCGGGGCGTGGCTCCGGCGCGCCCCGCCGCGGCAGCTCCGGCACCACCAAGCCCAGCCAGCCCACCCGCCTGCCGCAGCGGCCTTCCCCGGTCCCGGTCGACGTGCACGACCCCGATGGCGTGCGCCTGCAGAAGCTGCTCGCCGCCGCCGGCGTGGGCAGCCGTCGCACCTGCGAGAACCTCATCGCCGCCGGCCGGGTCGAGGTCGACGGCCAGGTCGTGACCGAGCTCGGCGTCCGGGTCGACCCGGTGCGCCAGACCGTCCACGTCGACGGCGATCGCGTCCAGCTCGACGAGTCGCGCCTCTACCTCGCGTTCAACAAGCCGCTGGGCGTCGTCTCCACGATGAGCGACGACCTCGGCCGGCCCTCGGTCGGCGACTACGTCATGAACCGCAAGGAGCGGCTGTTCCACGTCGGGCGGCTCGACGCCGACACCGAGGGCCTTCTCCTGCTGACCAACGACGGTGACCTCGCGCACCGGCTGCAGCACCCGGCATACGGCGTGCCCAAGACCTATCTCGCCCAGGTGCCCGGACCGGTCGCCCGCGACGTGGGCAAGCGGCTGCGCGCCGGCATCGACCTCGAGGACGGCCCGGTCAAGGTCGACTCGTTCAAGCTCGTCGACTCGGCGCCGGGCAAGGCGCTGGTCGAGGTGATCCTGCACGAGGGGCGCAAGCACGTCGTGCGTCGCCTGCTCGAGGCGGTCGGCCACCCGGTCATCACGCTGGTGCGCACCGACGTCGGCCCGATCCACCTCGGCGACCTCAAGCCGGGACGCATCCGGGCGCTGTCGCGCGACGAGGTCGGCAAGCTGTACTCAGCTGCTGGACTCTGACCACGGGCGCCGCGGGCGCGTGGATACGGTTGCTCCCGTGACTGACACCGGTATGCCGTCCGGCCCGGTCCGCGCGGTGCGTGCGGTCCGCGGCGCGATCCAGCTCGACGTCGACGAGCGCGACCACGTGCTCTCGTCCACGCGGGAGCTGGTGACCGCCGTGATGGAGGCCAACGACCTCACCACCGACGACGTCATCTCGATCGTGTTCACCGCCACCCCCGACGTGCACAGCGAGTTCCCCGCCGTGGCCGCGCGCGAGCTGGGCATGGGCGACGTGCCGCTGATGTGCACCCAGGAGCTCGACATCGCCGGGGCCATGCCCCGGGTGATCCGGCTCATGGCCCACGTGACGACGGCGTTGACGCGCCAGGAGATCACCCACGTCTACCTGCGCGGGGCGGCGGCCCTGCGCCGGGACCTGGCCCAGTGACCACCCCGGCGCCGGGGGCGACCCACCGGGACGGGCGCAGCGTCCGGATCGTCGGGACCGGGCTGATCGGGGCCAGCCTCGGGCTCGCGCTGACCGCCCGCGGCTACCGCGTCGCGCTGGAGGACGCCTCGCCGACGGCGGCCGCGCTGGCGCGGGACCTGGGTGCGGGGCAGCTCGCCTCCGAGGTGTCCGACGAGCCGGACCTGGTCGTGGTGGCGGCGCCGCCGGACGTCGTGGCGCGCGTCGTCGCCGAGGAGCTGAAGCGCTGGCCCCGCGCGGTCGTCACCGACGTGGCCTCGGTCAAGAGCTCGGTGCTGGCCGCCCTCGCGGCGACCGGCGCCGACCTTGACCGCTATGTCGGGTCCCACCCGATGGCCGGCCGCGAGCGCTCGGGGGCGATCGCGGCCCAGGCGGACCTGTTCGACGGCCGGGCCTGGGTCGTGGCGCCCGGGCCGCAGGCCGAACCGGATGCGGTGGCAGCGGTCCGGTCCCTCGGCGAGGCGGTCGGGGCGGCCGTGACCCAGATGTCCCCCGAGGAGCACGACGCAGCGGTCGCTGCGGTCTCCCACGTGCCCCAGGTGGCCGCGTCCCTGGTCGCCGGCCGGCTGCGCGACCTGCCCGCGAGCGCCGTGGCCCTCTCCGGCCAGGGCATCCGCGACGTGACCCGCATCGCCGCGAGCGACCCCGCGATGTGGACCCAGATCCTGGCCGCCAACGCCCCGGCCGTGCGTAGCGTGCTCCTCGCGCTGCGCGCCGACCTCGACGGCGTGCTCGGTGCGCTGGAGGCGCTCGGCGCCGGGGACGAGGCCGGTGAGTCGGGCACC
>DASSPC010000381.1:0-5592 GCA_035699865.1 Oryzihumus sp.
CCCGGGGGTGGCCACGTCGGCGTTGGTGTGCGCGACGTAGAGCGCGACGTCACCGACGACCAGCGCCGTGACCGCCGCACCCTTGGCGGTGGTGGTGGCGACGCTGTGCACCCCGCGCAGCAGCAACGGGTGGTGGGTGACCAGCAGGTCGGCGCCGGCGTCCCGGGCCTCCTGGACCACTGCCAACGTGGGGTCGACGGCCAGGTGGATGCGACGTACCGGCTGCTCGGGGTCCCCGCTCACCAGGCCGACGCGGTCCCACGAGGCCGCGGTGGACGGCGGGTAGAGCCCGTCGAGGGCGTGGACGACCTCGGCGAGGGTCAGCTCCTGCATGTGGGCCCGGCCGGTCTCGAACCGACGACACCCGCGGTGTAAACGCGGTGCTCTACCAACTGAGCTACAGGCCCCACCCGGTCCGGCGCTAGGCCTGGACCAGGGTCTTGAGTGCGACGTGGTAGCCGCCGAAGTCGCGCGCCTCGCCGACCTTGTTGACCAGGCTCCAGCGCACGATGCCCTCGGTGTCGATGAGGAAGGTCCCGCGCAGCGCGAAGCCTCGCTGCTCCTCGAACACGCCGTAGGCCCGGGCCACCTCGCCGTGCGGCCAGTAGTCGGACAGGACGGGGAACTCGTAGCCCTGGGACTCCGCCCACGCCCGCTGCGTGAACATGTGGTCCACGGACAGGGCCAGGACCTGGACGTGCTCGTTCTGGAACGCCGCGAGGTTGTCGCGGATCTCGCACAGCTCACCGGTGCAGATGCCGGAGAAGGCGAACGGGTAGAACACCAGCACGACGTTCTTGCTGCCGTGGAAGTCCTCGAGCGACACGACCTGGCCGTGCTGGTCCTTGAGGTGGAAGTCGGGTGCGCTCTCGCCGACAGCAGGGGGCACCGACACGACCGGGAAGGCGTGCACGTCCGAGGGGCTCATGGCGCCCAGTGTGCCAGCCGTCAGCGGCGCGCCGACTTCGGGGCGACCAGTCGCGTGCCGGCCCAGTCGGCGCACGCGTTGACCGTCCCCGAGGTGTGCAGCCCCGCCGTGAGCGCGGCCTCCTCCACATCACTGGCGTCGACGTGCCCCTCACGCCCGGCCTTGAGGGTCATCAGCACGATGAACCCCCGGTCGGCCAGGTTGGTCAGCGCATCGACCAGGGCGTCGACGAGGTCCCCGTCCTCCTCGCGCCACCACAGGAGGACGGCGTCGGCGACATCCGTCGACTCCTCGTCCTCGAGCTCACCGCCGGTGACGGCCTCGATGGCGAGCCGCAGCTCGTCGTCGACGTCCTCGTCCCAGCCGAACTCCTGAACTCCTTGCCCCGAGACGAACCCCAGCTTTGCGACCGAGCCGTTCGTGGCCGCCGCTTCCGCGGTCGCACCCACCGTCATGTCCTCCTTGTTGACGTCCCCCGCCGAGCGGCGAACCGAGTTGTTCTGTCCTGCGTAGTCCACTAGGTCAAGCAGAAACATGCAAGCAGTTCGTCCCGATCTGGTCAGGTCGGACCATCCGGGGGTCAGGTGGGGACCCCCTGCGGGAGGCAACGGCGCGGCATACAGTCGGGCCATGGTCGATCCAGAGGCGCAGCCGCAGGTGCACCCACCGAAGACGTGGGCGACGGGGGTGCCGGCCATCGCCAGCTCCTTCAAGCAGGGTCTGGAGCAGATGGGGGCTGCGCGCACCGCGCGGACCTTCCTCAAGCTCAACCAGGACAAGGGCTTTGACTGCCCGTCCTGCGCGTGGCCGGACCCCGACCCCGAGGATCGGCACACGGCGGAGTTCTGCGAGAGCGGGGCCAAGGCCGTCGCCTGGGAGGCGACCACCCGCCGGGTCGACCGGGCGTTCTTCGCCCGTCACCCCGTCGCGGCGTTGCACGCCCAGAGCGAGTGGTGGCTGGGCCAGCAGGGCCGGCTGACCGAGCCCATGTACAAGCCCGAGGGCGGCACCCACTACGAGCCCGTCACGTGGGACGAGGCCAACGCGATCATCACCCGCCACCTGCGGGCGCTGCCCTCCCCCGACGACGCCGCGTTCTACACCAGTGGCCGCACCAGCAACGAGGCTGCGTTCCTGTACCAGCTCATGGTGCGGGCCTACGGCACCAACAACCTGCCCGACTGCTCGAACATGTGCCACGAGTCCTCCGGCCACGCCATGTCCGAGCAGATCGGGATCGGCAAGGGCGCGGTGACGCTCAACTCCCTGGAGCAGGCCGAGCTGATCGTCATCTGCGGGCAGAACCCGGGCACCAACGCCCCGCGCATGCTGACCCACCTGGAGAACGCCAAGAAGAACGGCGCCACCATCGTGGCGGTCAACCCGCTGCCCGAGGCCGCGCTGATCCGCTTCCGCAACCCGCAGAACGTCAAGGGCATCCTCGGCACCGGCACGGCCATCGCCGACGACTTCCTGCAGATCCGCCTCGGCGGCGACCACGCGCTGTTCCGGGCCCTGGCGCACCTGCTGCTGCAGGCCGAGGACGCCAACCCCGGCTCGGTCGTCGACCACGAGTTCGTGGAGGAACGCACGACCGGGTATGCCGCGTACAAGGCGTCCCTGGCCACGCTCGACTGGGAGCAGACCGAGCGGGCGACCGGCCTGGCGCGCGAGGACATCGAGGCCCTCGCCGAGCGGTTCATCTCCTCCCGGGCGACGGTGGTGTGCTGGGCGATGGGCCTGACCCAGCACCAGCACGCCGTGGCCACCATCCAGGAGGTCACCAACGTCCTGCTGCTGCAGGGCAACATCGGCAAGCCCGGCGCCGGCCCCTGCCCGGTGCGGGGCCACTCCAACGTCCAGGGCGACCGGACCATGGGCATCTGGGAGCAGATGCCCCAGGAGTTCCTCGACAAGCTGGCCAAGGAGTTCGCGTTCGTCCCGCCGCGGGAGCACGGCCTCGACGCCGTCGGCGTCGTGCGCCGCCTGCGCGAGAAGTCGCTGCGGGTGTTCTTCGGCATGGGCGGCAACTTCGCCATGGCCACGCCGGACACCCCGGTGGTCCACGACGGCCTGGCGGCGTGCGACCTGACCGTCCACGTCTCGACCAAGCTCAACCGCTCGCACACCGTGCCCGGCCGCGAGGCGCTGATCCTGCCGGCGCTGGGGCGCACCGACCGTGACGAGACCCCGCGCGGGCTCCAGGCGGTCAGCGTCGAGGACTCCCAGAGCCAGGTCCACCTGTCGGCCGGCTCGCTGGCGCCGCCGTCGGAGCACTGCCACAGCGAGGTGCGGATCGTCGCCGACCTGGCCCGTCAGCTGGTGCCGGACGTGGGCCAGATCCCGTGGGCGACGTTCGCCGAGGACAACGACGTGGTCCGGGACCGGATCGCCGACGTGGTCAAGGGGTTCGAGGACTTCAACACCCGGGTCCGCGAGCCCGGCGGGTTCCTGCTGCCGCACAAGCCGCGCGACTCCCGCGAGTTCGACACGAAGGACGGCCGCGCCCAGCTGGTGGTCAACCCGGTGCAGGTGCTGGAGGTGCCCGACGGCCGGCTGCTGCTGCAGACGATCCGCAGCCACGACCAGTTCAACACCACCGTCTACGGTCACGACGACCGCTACCGCGGCGTGCACGGCGGCCGGCGCGTGGTCCTGGTCAACCCGACGGACCTGCACCGGATGGGCCTGCACCAGGGCGACCTGGTCACCATCGTCAGCGAGTACGACGGCGTGGAGCGGCGGGCCGAGCAGTTCCGGGTCATCGCCTACCCCACGGCGCGCGGCTGCGCGGCGGCGTACTACCCGGAGACCAACGTGCTCATGGCGACCGACCACGTGGCAGAGAAGAGCAACACGCCCGTGGCCAAGAGCCTGGTCATCCGCCTCGAGAAGGCCTGAGCCGGGAGCCCCCTCTCCCCCTCATGCCGAGGTCGACGAGACCCACAGCTCAGCCGTCCTGTGGTGTGGGTCTCGTCGACCTCGCGGGTCGTGTCGCACCCCGCCTACGAATCCTGACGCAGGCGACCACCGTCGTTCGCCTCAGGTGCGTCCGTCCCGGATGCGCAAGGCTCCGACTGCGCCAACAGCTCGGCGTGATCGATGGTGGGGAGGGACCACTCATGACCTTCAGGCTCCGACGGTCAGGCGTACTCGGCGCGGTCACGTGCCTCGCGCTGGCACTCGCCGTACCCGGCCCGGCGCAGGCGACCGGCTCACGCCACATCGTGGAGGACGCACCCGCGTGGACCTCGCACGTGGTGGCCGCGGGGCGGACCCCTGCCACGGCCCGGCACACGTTCCGCGCCGTGCTGCCCCTGCGGGACCCGGCCGGGGCGGACGCCCTGGCCATGGCGGTCTCCGACCCGGCCAGCCCGGACTACGGGCACTACCTCACGGCGGCGCAGTGGCGCGCCCGCTTCGCCCCCGCCCCGTCGACGGTGGCCGCCGTCACCGGCTGGCTGCGCTCCAACGGGTTCGCCGTCAGCGACGGCTCGGCCAACCACCGGTTCATCTCGTTCACCGGGACGACCGCCCAGGTCGACCGCGCCTTCGAGACCGACCTGCGCGACTACAACCGCGCCGGCGCACGGGTGACGGCGAACGCGACGCCGGTGTCCGTCCCGGCCGCCCTGTCGGGCAAGGTGCTGGGGATCAGCGGCCTCGACTCCTCGGCGTTGATGACCCCGCGCCACGTCGGGGGGCCGCAGGCGCACCGGACGACCACCACCAGCGCCGGTCCGGCCACGGTGCTGCCGCCCCCGGACCCGGTGTTCCACAACGCCCCTCCGTGCTCGACCTGGTACGGCCAGAAGCCCGCCACCTCGGTCCCGCAGGTCCTCGCGGACCCGCTGACCTACGCCCCGTGCGGCTACACCCCGCCCCAGCTCCGGGGGGCCTACGGCGTCCAGGGCGCGGTGGACCAGGGCACCGACGGCGACGGCGTCACCGTGGCCGTCGTCGACGCCTTCGCCTCGGCGTCCATCGCCTCCGACACCCAGACGTACACCCAACGGCACGACCCCGCCCACCCCTGGGCGAGCGGGCAGCTGCGCCAGCTCGTCTCCAGCACCTTCACCAACATCACCGCGTGCTCCGCGCCCGGCTGGTACGCCGAGGAGACGCTCGATGTCGAGGCGGTCCACGTGGGGGCCCCCAGGTCCAACGTGCTGTACGTCGGCGCCACCAGCTGCGCCACCACAGACCTCAACGCGGCCGTCAGCCTGGTGGTGGACCAGGGCCTCGCCGACGTGGTGACCAACTCCTACGGCTCGGTCGGGGAGCCCCCGAGCAAGGCGGACGTCGCGGCGCAGCACCAGACCTTCGTGCAGGCCGCCGGCCAGGGCATCAGCATGCTGTTCTCCTCCGGCGACAACGGTGACGAGGTCGCCAACACCGGCAGCCGTCAGGTCGACTACGAGGCCTCCGACCCGTTCGTCACGGCCGTCGGCGGCACGTCGCTCGCGGTCACCTCCACCAACGGCTATGGCTTCGAGCAGGGCTGGGGCACCGGGAAGTCGGTCCTCACGAGCGGCGCCTGGTCACCCTCCCCGCCGGCCTTCCTGTACGGCGGCGGTGGCGGGACCAGCCAGCTGTTCCGCGAGCCGCGCTACCAGCGGAACCTCGTCCCCACGTCGATCAGCGACTTCTTCGGCCAGGGCCCG
>DASSPC010000382.1:0-5594 GCA_035699865.1 Oryzihumus sp.
CGGACCTGCCGACGCCACGTCGCCGAGGACGGCTGCGTGCTCGTGCAGCGTGAGGGTGCGGACTGGCACGACCAGGTCCCGCGTGAGACGCGACGCGGCGACGGCGTGGTCCGGGTGCTGTCCTCCGACGACGTCGGCGACGGGGTGCGGTCGGTGGAGGTCGAGTACGTCTTCCCCGACGCGAGGTGGACCCACACCTTCCGGTCCCGGCCGCTGAGCACCGTGGCGTTCGAGCGGGCGCTGCAGGACGCGGGACTGGTCGTCGACCGCTACCTCACGCCGGACCGCACCTGGGTGCAGGCGCGACCGGCCGTGCCGGAGGACGCATGAGCATCAGGGTCAGCACCGACGGGGCCGTGACCACGGTCGTCCTCGACCGACCCGAGGTGCGCAACGCCGTCGACGCCTCCCACGCCGCGGAGCTCACGGCCGTGTTCCAGGAGTTCGACGCCGACCCGGGCCAGTCGGTGGCGGTGCTGACCGGTGCAGGCGGCACGTTCTGCTCGGGGGCCGACCTCAAGGCGGTTGCCGAGGGGGCGCCACTGCCGGCCGCCCCCGGAGACGGACCGGGCGGCATGGGGCCGACCCGGCTGACCCTGTCCAAGCCGGTTGTCGCCGCTGTCGAGGGGCACGCGGTGGCCGGAGGGCTGGAGCTCGCGCTGTGGTGCGACCTGCGCGTCGCCGACCCCGGCGCGGTGTTCGGCGTCTACTGCCGACGCTGGGGCGTGCCCCTCATCGACGGCGGCACCGTGCGCCTCCCCCGGCTGGTCGGGCAGAGCCACGCGCTGGACCTGATCCTGACCGGCCGTAGCGTCGACGCCGAAGAGGCCTTGCGGATGGGGCTGGTCAACCGGCTGGCGCCGGCCGGTCAGGCACTGGCCGCGGCACAGCAGCTGGCCCGGGAGCTGGCGGCGTTGCCGCAGACCTGCCTGCGGCACGACCGGCTCTCCGCCCTGGAGCAGCCCGGCATGAGCCTCGACGAGGCGATCGCCAACGAGTGGCGGCACGGCCAGTTCGCGCTCACCGAGGAGACCCTGGCGGGCGCCCGCCGGTTCGCCGGAGGCGCTGGGCGGCACGGCACCCCCGCCGACTGACGCAGCCGGGGCCGAGATCGACGAAACCCACACAACCCGAGCGGGTTGTGTGGGTTTCGTCGACCTCGTGAGGGGGTGGACCCGGATGGGCCCACCCCCTGGCGTGAGCGCGGGTCAGGTCAGGAGGACCGGACCCAGCGCGACGCCGAGTAGTTGCCCAGGACCGTGCCGGTCGAGCCGGCAACCGCGCGGACGGTGTAGCCACGGCCGCGAGCGCTGTCCCACTTCAGGGTCGCCTTGCCGTTGGACGCGGTCACGCCCTTGGCCACAGTCACCCAGCGGTGGTTGACCACGGTCTCCAGGCGGACCGGGACCGAGCGCAGCGCCGGGTTCAGCGCAACCGTGCCGTAGGTGTAGCCGCGGCTGGTGCTCAGCGCGAGGCCGACCCCGAACTGCACATCCACCTGGTGGGTCGCCGAGGTGATGTTGGTCGTGCCGTACGTGCCGGCGAGGTAGGCGCGGAAGTAGACCCGCTCGCGCACCGGGAGCACCAGGCTCCAGCTGCCCGACTGGTTGGCCGTCGCCGTGCCGGCGACGGTGGAGTAGGTCCCGGCCTTGTAGGTGCGGACCTCCACGCGGTCACCGGCGCCGGCCCTGCCGGTGAGGGTGACCATGCCGGCGCCCACGCGCTTGGCGTTGTTGGCGGTGGGGACGGTGTAGGTCGGCTCGAAGTCGTAGACGGTGCTCGCGACGGCGGGCTTGCCGGCGTTGAGCGAGGACAGGCCGACGGACACGTTGTCCACGGCGAAGCGGCCGTTGCGCTGGTTGTCACCTGCGGAGCCGACGACCAGGGACAGCGCACCCTTGCCACCGAACGCCTTGGCGTTCTCGGCGAAGACAGCCTTGGGGTGACGGGCCATGTAGGACGCCAGCGTGATCATGCCGTCCGCGGTCTCGCCGGGGCCCTCGATGACGTGGAACTGGCCGGCGAAGGCGTTCCAGGTCTGCCAGGCACCGTTCAGGACCCCGTGCTGGTCGGCGTTGTTCGCCGGCTCGAAGTTCAGCGTCGTGTCCTTGACGATGGCACCGTGGGCGTCAGGACCGTCGGAGTCGATGGACAGCCGCAGGTATGCCGGCTGCTGCAGCTCGGAGCCGGCCTTGCCTGCCACGTGCTCGGCGTAGGTGGAGTACCCCAGCTTGCGCAGGGTGTCGACCTTCTTGCCGTCGAGCGCGGTGCTGCGCCAGAACTCGGTGACATCGCTGTTGTCGCCGATCGTGATCTCCCGGCTGCCCTTGCCCAGGACCGGCAGCTTGGGCCCGAGGACGAACGACTGCGCGATGGCGACCGAGGAGCCTGCCCCGGCGTTGCCGCCGTAGTTCCAGGCCGACTCGTTCCAGCTGCCCGTGGCGGTCTTGACCGTCTCGGTGCGCGAGGTGTTGACGCCCGCCGGGGTCTCGAAGTCCCACAGCGAGGTCTTGCCGCCCGAGGTGACGGTGACCCGGTCGACGCCGATCTGGGCGTAGGTCTGGTTCTGACCGGAGCAGCCGGCGATCAGCGCGAGGCCGCCGAAGTTGCCTGGACCCGAGCCGTCGGAGTTGTTGACGATCTTGGCGTCGGGGTGAGCCGACTGGTACGCCGACAGGGTCGTCAGGCCGCTCGCGTCACCGGTGGTCGTCCAGTTGGCCGACTTGCCGGCGTCCCAGCTCTGCCAGGCATCCTGCGTGATGGCACCCTGCTCGGGGTTCAGAGCAGGCTCGAAGTACAGGCTGTCGATCTGGCTGCCGTCGCCATCACGGTCCACGGTCAGACGCAGGTAGGCCGGCTGCTTGGCCACGGTGCCGCGCGTCGCGTGCTGGTACGTGGAGTAGCCCAGGTCGCTGACGTCGGCGAGCTTGGTGCTGTCCAGCGTGGTGTTGCGGTAGAGCTCGGTCTGGTTCGGGAGCGCGCCCATCGTGAAGAAGGCGGCACCCTGGCCCAGCGGAGCGCCCGCGGAAAGGGCGAAGCTCTGGGTCGGGTCGGTCCAGTCACCGTTGGGGTCGCAGTCGTAGGCCTGGGGGGCCCAGCCGGCAGCGGTGGCTGTCGTGGAGTCGGACACAACCGTCAGCGCGGTGGTGTCCTGGGTCGCAGCCGAGGCCGCGGAGGAGAAGGTCAGTGCCGCAGGGACGCTCACCGCACAGACGCTGAGGAACACAGCGCCGCGCACACGTCGGGACAGACTCAAGGAACGCTCCAGGAGATGAGAAGGAAGGGAAGACGGCTCGAGATGCGCGCCTGTCTTCTCAACCGCGTCCTTGCCGCGCCCCTGTCCCCGCCAGACGGCGGGAAGAGGGGCCATCCAGAACTTATTGCCGTCAACCCCCGGCGTCTCGGGAATTGGTAACGAATCGGCCAATACTCGTCCATTTCGCCGAAGAAGGCACGGAAAGTGCGAACGGGACGCGCCGAGGTCGACGAAACCCACACCTCCCCGCCGGGATGTGTGGGTTTGTCGACCTCAGGGGGAGTGCGTCGCGGATGGTCAGCGGCGGGTGGGTAGCACCAGCAGCGCGTCCCCCACGGGCCGCTCCCCGGTCGCGTCCGAGGGGTGGTTGACCACCCGACCGCCCACCGCCATGGTCGTCGAGCCGCCACCGTCGAGGTTGATCGCATCCACCAGACCCAGCGAGCGCGCGACGTCAGCCGCTTCCGGGATGCTCAGCCCCAGGTCGTCCGTGCTGCGCCCGTCCACCGTGACGATCTCCGTGCGCCCCTGGGCATCCACGCCGGCGAAGGTGCGCGGGTTCCGCTTGATGACCCAGCCATAGGCGAAGCTCGGGTCACCCGGGTGCACCATCCCGTCGCGCTGCTGGGTGATGCGCTCACGCCCACCCTGCATCAGCTGGGGTCCACCGTTGACGATGGTGGTCCCCCGGTCGGTCGCCCGGGCGTGCCCGTCACCACCGACGAGGCCGGCGGTGACGGCGAGACGGTCCCCGACATGGACGCGCGCCAGCGCATCGGCCGCGGCGCCGGTGGCCTGCACGGAGGTCAGGCCCGGGGCGAGCGCGGCGCCTCGCTCGGCGGTCACGGACCGCACGACGTGGTGGGCATCGACGACAGCCTCCCGCCCCGGCCCGGTGGGGGTCCGGGCTCCGAACTGCGGGGTGAAGGCGACGAGCTCGCTGTCGTCGGTGCAGGTGACGTCATGAAGCGGCAGCGCGGTCGGGCTGTCGGTGGAGTCCCCACCACAGTTGCGGATGAGGCCCGGGACACGGTTCACGCCATCGAGGCGTCCGACGCCTCGCCCGTTGACCGAGACCATGCCCTGCCAGGTCAGGCGCTCGACACCGGTGCGGCTGCCGTCGTCGTGCAGGACCAGCGCAGGGCGTCCGTTCGTGGGCTCGGAGAGCAGCTGCCCGCGGTAGACCCCCACCCCGGCCGGGTCGCCAGGCGCCCCGGCCGCGGGGTCCAGCACGAAGAAGCCGGCGTTCGCCCCGACCGTCGCCCCCGCCGCGCGACTGAGCACCGAGGTGGTCTCCCGGTCATGCAGGTCCGGTCCGTATGACGCACCCAGGGTGCCGCGGAAAGCCCGCGGGTCGATGGTGACGACCTTCAGGTGCCACGGTCCACGGTCCGCGGGGCTGCCGTCCCATCCCGTGTAGACCGACGAGGCGTGTTCCCCTGCCGCGGCCAGCCTGGCGTTGGCGGCGTCAGCCTCGGCCTTGGTCGCATAGCTGCCGACTCTCACCCGGTAGCCCAACGTCCCGGCGGGCACGTCCGCTGTCGCCGGCTGTGCCACGCGCTCGACCCGCGCGGGGAATCCCTTGGCCGCCAGTCGATCCGCCTGGGCCCGGGCACTGGCCTCGTCCGAGATCGACCGGGGTGGCGCGTCGGGGTCGGGCGAGCTCGAGGAGGCGGGGATGAGTGCCTCCAGGGTCCACACCAGGTGGGCGTCTGTGCCGCCCCTGGTGATCTCGGTCAGGGTCACCCCGGGCTGGAGGACCCGCGTGGACCGCGTCTCCGGCAGGCCAGGAGCCCCCAGGTCGAGCCGGCCGGACCGCACGGGGTCGGCGGAAGGGGCTACCGCAGCCAGCGCGGGCTGCGCGGTCGCGGACGCGAGCTGCCCCCCGAGGACGCCGCCACCGGCGACGAGGGCGAGGGCGGCGGCACCGCTCAGGACGCGGAAGGGGGAAGGGCGCATGGTCCGGAACGTAGGTGGGCAAGGCAGACCCGCGGCAGTCAGCGGGTGACGGCGGGGTGAACGCCCAGGCAGGCACCCGAAATGCGCCGAGGTCGACGAAACCCACACAACCCGGCCGGGATGTGTGGGTTTCGTCGACCTCGCGAAGAGCGGGAGGAGGCGGCGGACTCAGATCCAGAGCGCCGGCTCGGCGAAGAGCGCCTCGCGCGGGTCCTGGCCCGGATCGGGGAAGCGCACCATCGCGGGCACCCCGGTGGCGATGCCGCCCGTGGGCACGTCCTTGACCACGACCGAGTTGGCGCCGATCTGCACGTCGTCCCCGATCACGACCGGGCCGAGGACCCGGGCCCCGGCGCCGATGGTGACCCGGTTGCCGACG
>DASSPC010000383.1:0-6463 GCA_035699865.1 Oryzihumus sp.
GTACTCACCGATGAGCACCCCCCAGCTTTAACGACGGTCCGCGCCTGTCGATCTCTCGATGGTCCGGACCGAGGACAGGAGAAACGTGGCTAAGGTCCGGGTCTACGAGCTCGCCAAGGAGCTCGGAGTCGAGAGCAAGACTTTGCTCAACCATCTGAAGGAGCAGGGCGAGTTCGTCCGGTCGGCGTCGTCGACCATCGAGCCCCCTGTCGTACGCAAGATTCGCGAGACGTTCCCCGCCGAGCTCGCGGGCGGTGGCGCCGCCAAGCCGGCTGCCCCTGCCAAGAAGGCGGCCCCCGCCGCGAAGCCGGCGGCTCCCGCTCCGGCGGCTCCCGCTCCGGCGGCTCCCGCTCCGGCGGCGTCGGCTCCCGCAGCCCCGGCCAAGCCGGCCGCAGCCGCCCCGGCCAAGCCTGCGCCTGAGGTGCCCGCCCCGGCGGCCCCCGCCAAGCCGGTCGAGGCCCCCGCGGCCCGCACCGCGCCCACGCCGGGTCCCAAGCCCGCCGCGAAGCCGGCCCCGGCTCCCGAGGCCCCGGCGGCTCCGGCTGCCCGTGAGGGTGGCGCGCCGACCCCCGGCCCGCGTCCGGCCCCGCGTCCCGGCGCCCCGCGTCCGGGCAACAACCCCTTCGCCCCCAGCCAGGGCATGCCGCGTGACGGCCGCAGCGGCGGCCAGCGTGGTGGCCGTGACGGCGGTCGCGAGGGTGGCGGCCAGGGCGCTCCGCGTCCGGGCAACAACCCCTTCGCCTCCAGCCAGGGCATGCCCCGTCCCCAGGGCGGCAACCGCCCCGGTGGCACTGCCGGCCCCGGCGGTCCGCGTCCGGCGGCCCCGCGCCCCGGTGGTCCCCGCCCGAACCCGGGCATGATGCCCGACCGCGCTGCGGTCGGTCGCCCCGGTGAGC
Source organism: Oryzihumus sp. (assembly GCA_035699865.1). Classification (GTDB taxonomy): domain Bacteria; phylum Actinomycetota; class Actinomycetes; order Actinomycetales; family Dermatophilaceae; genus Oryzihumus. The sequence continues at coordinate 897 of DASSPC010000383.1, forward strand.
GTCCCGCCCGCCCGGGTGGTCGCCCCGGTGGTGGCGGCTTCGGTGGTCGTCCCGGTGGCGGCGGTCCCGGTGGCGGTGGTGGCGGCTTCGCCGGTCGTCCCGGCGGCGGTGGCCGTGGTGGCCCCGGTGGCCGCGGTGCGACCGCTGGCGCGTTCGGTCGCGGTGGCGGCCGTCCGGTCCGTGGCCGCAAGTCCAAGCGCGCGAAGCGCCAGGAGTTCGAGCAGATGCAGGCGCCCACCATCGGCGGCGTCAGCGTCCCCCGTGGTGATGGCAAGACCGTCGTGCGCGTGCGTCGCGGCTCGTCGCTGACCGACTTCGCGGACAAGATCAACGCCAACCCGGCGAGCCTGGTGACCGTGCTGTTCCACCTCGGTGAGATGGCCACGGCGACCCAGTCCCTCGACGAGGACACGTTCAAGCTGCTCGGTGCCGAGCTCGGCTACGACGTCCAGGTCGTCTCCCCCGAGGAGGAGGAGAAGGAGCTCTTCGACTCCTTCAACATCGACCTCGAGACCGGTATCGCGTCCGAGGACGACGAGGACCTCGCGCCCCGTCCGCCGGTCGTGACCGTCATGGGTCACGTCGACCACGGCAAGACCCGCCTGCTCGACGCGATCCGCAACGAGGACGTCGCCGCAGGTGAGGCCGGTGGCATCACCCAGCACATCGGTGCCTACCAGGTGCACAAGGAGCACGAGGGCGTCGACCGCGCCATCACCTTCATCGACACCCCGGGTCACGAGGCCTTCACGGCCATGCGTGCCCGTGGTGCCAAGGTCACCGACATCGCGATCCTCGTCGTCGCTGCCGACGACGGCGTGATGCCGCAGACCATCGAGGCGCTCAACCACGCCCAGGCGGCCGACGTGCCGATCGTGGTCGCGGTCAACAAGATCGACGTCGAGGGTGCGAACCCCTCGAAGGTGCGCCAGCAGCTGACCGAGTACAACCTCATCGCCGAGGAGTACGGCGGCGAGACGATGTTCGTCGACGTGTCGGCCAAGGCCGGCCAGAACATCGACGGCCTGCTCGAGGCGGTCCTGCTGACCGCCGACGCGGCGCTCGACCTGCGGGCCAACCCGGACCGTGACGCCCGCGGTGTCGCGATCGAGGCCAACCTCGACCGGGGCCGCGGCGCCACCGCCACGGTGCTGGTCCAGGCCGGCACGCTGCGCGTCGGCGACGCGATCGTCACCGGCAGTGCCTACGGCCGCGTTCGCGCCATGCTCGACGAGCACGGCAAGAACATCGACGAGGCGGGTCCGTCCCGTCCGGTCCAGGTGCTCGGCCTGTCCTCCGTGCCGCGCGCCGGTGACACCTTCGTGGTGGCCCCGGACGACCGCACGGCCCGCCAGATCGCCGAGAAGCGCGAGGCGGCCGACCGTCAGGCCTCCCTGGCCAAGGCCCGCAAGCGCATCAGCCTCGAGGACCTCAACGAGGCCCTCGCGGCCGGCAAGGTCGAGACCCTCAACCTCATCCTCAAGGGTGACGTGTCGGGTTCGGTCGAGGCGCTCGAGGACGCCCTGCTCCAGATCGACGTGGGCGACGAGGTCGACCTGCGCATCATCGACCGCGGCGTCGGTGCGATCACGCTCAACAACATCAACCTGGCGATGGCCTCCGACGCCATCATCATCGGCTTCAACGTGCGGGCCGAGGGCCAGAACGCGGATGTGGCCGAGCGTGAGGGTGTCGAGATCCGCTACTACTCGGTGATCTACCAGGCCATCGAGGAGATCGAGGCGGCCCTGAAGGGCATGCTCAAGCCGGAGTTCGAGGAGGCCCAGCTCGGCACCGCAGAGGTGCGCGAGGTGTTCCGCTCGAGCAAGTTCGGCAACGTGGCCGGCTCGCTGGTCCGCTCCGGCGAGATCAAGCGCGGCACCAGGGCCCGCCTCACCCGCGACGGCGTCGTCGTCACGGAGAACCTCGAGATCACCGGTCTGCGTCGTTTCAAGGACGACGTCACCGAGGTCCGCGAGGGCTACGAGTGCGGTATCAACCTCGGCAACTTCAACGACATCAAGATCGGCGACGTCATCGAGACCTACGAGATGCGTGAGAAGCCCCGCGCGTAAGTAGGTGACCTCGGGTGGGCGGCGGCTCTCAGGCAGAGACCGCCGCTCACCTGTGTCTCCGGGCTCACCACCGCTTCGGGGTTCACCTCGGAGCCCCGGGCTCACCACCGCGAGGTGACCCGATCCCTGATTTGTAGGAAGGTAAGACGCATGGCTGATCCGGCACGCGCCCGCAAGATCGCTGACCGCATCAAGGTCCTGATCGCCGAGAACCTCGAGTACCGCGTCAAGGACCCCCGTCTGGGGTTCATCACGATCACCGACGTCCGGGTCACCAACGACCTGCAGCACGCGTCGGTGTTCTACACGGTCTTCGGCTCCGACGAGGAGCGCGCCGAGACGGCGGAGGCGCTCGAGGCGGCGAAGGGCAAGCTGCGCTCCTTCGTCGGCAAGCAGATCGGCATCCGGCTGACCCCGACGCTGGAGTTCTTCGCCGACGCGATCCCCGAGAACGCCGCCCACCTCGAGGACCTGCTCAAGGAGGCCCGCGAGCGGGACGCCGCGGTGGCCGCTGCGGCTGCCGGCGCGGTCCCCGCGGGCGAGCCCGACCCCTACCGCAAGCCGCGGGAGGACGAGGAGGACCTCGACGACCTGGACGAGGACGACCGGGAGGCCCGGCGCGCGTGAGCCCCGAAGGCCTGCTGATCGTCGACAAGCCGGCCGGGTGGACCAGCCACGACGTGGTGGCGCGGGCGCGTCGCCTGTGCGGCACCCGCCGGGTCGGCCATGCCGGCACGCTGGACCCGATGGCCACCGGCGTGCTCGTCCTCGGGGTCGAGCGCGCCACCAGGCTGCTGACCTTCCTGGTCGGCTGCGACAAGACCTACACGGCCACCATCCGGCTCGGCCAGGACACCGTCACCGACGACGCCGAGGGTGAGGTGACCGCCGGCGCCGACGCGTCCCGGGTCACCGACGAGGCGGTCGACAAGGCCGTCGCCGCGCTCACCGGCGAGATCGACCAGGTGCCCAGCGCGGTCAGCGCCATCAAGGTCGACGGCAAGCGCTCGTATGCGCGGGTGCGGGCGGGGGAGGACGTCGCCCTTCGCGCGCGGCGGGTCACGGTCAGCCGCTTCGCCGTGCTCGACCGGCGCCACGTCAGTGCCGACGGGCACCCGGTGCTCGATCTCGACGTCGAGGTCGAGGTGTCCTCGGGCACCTACGTCCGCGCGCTGGCCCGCGACCTCGGTGCCGCCCTCGGCGTCGGCGGCCACCTCACGGCGCTGCGCCGCACCCGCGTCGGGCGGTTCGACCTGGCAGCGGCCCACACGCTGGCCGCGCTCGAGGCTGCCGCGGAGGCGGACGGCATACCGGTGGTGTCCCTGGCGGACGCCGCGCGGGCGTCCTTCGACGTGCGGGAGCTGACGGCGGACGAGACGCGCATGGTCGGGCACGGCCAGCGCATCCCCTCGCGCAAGCCGCTGCGGGAGGACCCGGTGGCGGCGTTCGCGCCCGACGGGCGCCTGGTGGCCATGCTCGACGAGCGGGGCATGCTGGCCCGCACCCACGTGGTCTTCCCCGTTCCGTAGAGTGTCCGCGTGCTGCGATGGACCGACCTGACCCAGATCCCTGAGGGCTTTGGCCCGAGCGTGGTGACGCTGGGCAACTTCGACGGCGTGCACCGCGGCCACCGCGCGGTCCTCGCCACCGTGCTCGAGCAGGCGCGCGAGCGCGGGGCTCAGGCGGTGGCGGTCACCTTCGACCCGCACCCGGTCGCGGTGCTGCGTCCCGACCAGGCGCCGCGCACGATCACCCCGCTCGGGCTGCGCCTCGACCTGCTCGAGGGCACCGGCCTCGACGCCGTCCTGGTGCAGGAGTTCACCGCCGAGCTGGCCGGGTGGACGCCCGAGCGCTACGTCGAGGAGGTCTTCGTCGAGGCGCTGGGCGCGACCGCCGTCGTGGTGGGGGAGGACACCCGCTTCGGCGTGCGCAACTCCGGTGACGTCTCGACCCTGCGCGCCCTGGGCGAGAAGCACGGCTTCGACGTGGTCGTGCTCAAGGACCTCGGCGGCGACACCCGCTGGTCCTCCAGCCAGGTCCGCGAGCTCGTGGCCACCGGCGACGTCGCGGCCGCCGCGGAGATCCTCGGTCGCCCGCACCGGATCACCGGCACCGTCGTCCACGGCGACCACCGGGGCCGCGAGCTGGGCTACCCCACGGCGAACCTCTCCCAGGAGATGGGCGGGCTGGTCCCCGCCGACGGGGTGTATGCCGGGTGGCTGCTGCGGCTGGACCTGCCCGGGGAGGACGCGGACCGGGTGCTGCCGGCGGCGGTCTCGATCGGCACCAACCCCACCTTTGACGGGCACCAGCGCCGGGTCGAGGCCTACGCCCTGGACCGCACCGACCTCGACCTCTACGGCGAGCAGGTGGGGGTCGAGCTGGTCGAGCGGCTGCGCCCGACCGAGCGGTTCGGCTCCGTGGAGGAGCTGCTGGAGCAGATGGCCCGCGACGTGGACCGCTGCCGCGAGGTGCTCACCTCCATCGTCCCCTCGTAGGCGACGGGACGGCATACCGCAGGTCACGGTTCGGCATGTCCGACTTGTCCAGTTTTGTCAGGGGCTTTACTCCCTGAGCAGGGGCTGGGAGGATCCGGGGTCGGCCCGGTCTGCCCCACTGGGCCGGGAGCTGTCGACCCCGCCTCCGGCCGGAGGCGTCACACCACCCCGGAGGTGCCACCGCATGGGCAGACCGTCGGTGCAGGACGAGAAGGTCAACCAGGCCGTCATCCAGGACCGCGCCCCCACGGTGGCGCACCTGTTCCGGGACCGGGTCAAGGCCAGCCCCTACGGGGAGGCGTTCCGCTACGTCGACGGGGACCGGTGGCAGTCCATCAGCTGGGAGGCGGTCTCGGCGAAGGCCGACGTGCTCGCGGCCGGGCTGATCGCGCTGGGGATCGAGCCCGAGGACCGGGTCGCCGTCGCCTCCACCACGAGGATCGAGTGGGTGCTGGCCGACCTGGCGGTCATGCTCGCCGGTGCCGCCACGACGACCCTCTACCCGACGACGGCGGCCCGCGACAGCGCCTTCATCGTCGGCGACTCCCGGAGCCGCATCGTCCTCGCCGAGGACGTCACCCAGGTCGTCAAGCTCCGGGAGCACCGTGACGAGCTGCCCTGGGTCGAGCACGTCGTCGTCATCGACGGCAAGGCCTACGGCGACGACGGCTGGGTGCTGACCTGGGCCGACCTCGAGGCCCGGGGCCGGCGGCTGCTGTCCGCCGAGCCGGACGCGGTCGACCGGCGCATCGCCCGGATCCAGCCGCAGAACCTCGCCACGGTCATCTACACCTCGGGCACCACCGGCAAGCCCAAGGGCGTGCGGCTGACGCACGACTCGTGGACCTACACCGTCGCCGGCATCGACTCGCTGGGCATCCTGGGCGAGGACGACGTGCAGTACCTGTGGCTGCCGCTGGCGCACGTCTTCGGCAAGATGCTGCTGGTCCTCCCGCTGCAGGTCGGCTTCGCCACCGCGGTCGACGGCCGGGTC
>DASSPC010000384.1:0-5650 GCA_035699865.1 Oryzihumus sp.
GCCGGCGTTGGTGTAGCCGGCGATGGCGACGGACGGCACGCCACCGGCGCGGCGCGAGTGCCGGCGCGTGTCGCGGCTCGTCTTCATGCCCTTGATGTCGCGGCGCAGCTTGGCGATCTTCGTGTTGATGCGGCGACGGTCGAGCTCGATCTTGGTCTCACCGGGGCCTCGCGAGCCCATGCCCTGACCACCTGCCGCCTGGCCACCGGCCTGGCGGGACATCGACTCACCCCAGCCGCGCAGGCGGGGAAGGAGGTACTGCAGCTGCGCCAGCTCGACCTGGGCCTTGCCCTCCCGGCTCTTGGCGTGCTGGGCGAAGATGTCGAGGATCAGCGCGGTGCGGTCGATGACCTTGACCTTGACGACGTCCTCGAGCGCGCGGCGCTGGCCCGGGGTCAGCTCGCCGTCGCAGACGACGGTGTCGGCGCCCTCGGCGATGACGATGTCGCGCAGCTCCTCGGCCTTGCCCGAGCCCAGGAAGGTCGCGGCGTCGGGCCGCTGGCGACGCTGGATCACGCCGGCGAGCACGGTGGAGCCGGCGGTCTCGGCCAGGGCGGCGAGCTCGCGGATGGAGTTCTCGGCGTCCTCGACGCTGCCCTCGGTCCAGACACCGGCCAGCACGACGCGCTCGAGGCGCAGCTGGCGGTACTCGACCTCGGTGACGTCCTCGAGCTCGGTGGAGAGCCCGGCGACGCGGCGCATCGCTGCGCGCTCCTCGCGGTCGAGCTGGTCGCCGTCATAACGGAAGTCCGCGTCCTGCTCGTGCCACGAGTCGTCGTCGGCGAGCGCAGAGGCGCGGAACTCGAAAAGGTCAGTGCGTTCTGTCATATCTCCTCAAGCGTCCCACCCTTTGTCCGGGGCGGGCGACACCTTTTCAAACCACGCCCGGGCCACCTTTATGCCGGTATGCCGTGGGCTCACCTTCCCGACGTTGCCCAGCCAGGTCGGCTTTGCTCACGCCAGGCCGCTCGCGAGGCCCTTGCCGAGCCCGGAAACCGGCCCGGGTTGAGCAACGTGGCCACGGCGCCGGCGGCTGCTCACGACGCACGGGCCTTGCGCTGCCAGGGGTAGACGCACTGCCGGGCGAAGTCCGGCGAGGGCGTGGAGGTGGCGTAGTCGACGTCGGCGGGCAGCGGGCCGGTACGCGCAGGAGACCCGCACCGCCCACCGTCGGCGAAGGCGGGGCACTGACCGTCCGGCAGCCGGATCTGCTGCGCGTTCCACGCCAGTGAGCCGGCCGTCGGGGAGTTCGGCCCCTGCGGCAGGTAGGCGTCGGTCAGCGCCGACCCGGACATGGCCCCGACGAGGGCGACCCCGAGCAGCACACCCACGGCACCGAACCGGTGGGGCACCGGAGCCACCGGCCGGGGGTGGCTGTCGTCCTGCCGCACCAGGCGCACGAGCGCACGGCCCCGCTCGAGGACCAGCAGGGCCGCCGCGACCAGCAGCACGGCCAGGCAGACCTGGACCACGTTGGCCGTGCGCGGGAACAGCTGCGAGGCCTGGTCGCGCGCCAGGTGGCTGGCGATCCAGAACCGGGCCAGCCAGGCCCCCGCCAGCACGGCGAGCGGCGCCACGACCAGGGGCCGCGAGAGGCCCAGCCAGACCGCCGCTGCGGCCCCGACGACCAGGACCACCATGAAGACGCCGAGCCCGGCGAACTCACCCAACGGCGGCCACACGCCCGGCTGGTCCCAGAGGGCGGCCGACAGCGGCAACGGCCCGAAGTAGCCCGGTTGGGTCAACGTGACGAGCGAGCAGTAGCTGTCCTTCACCGTGACCGCATGAAGCAGGACCCACAGGTACCGCCCCGCGACCAGCAGGAAGGCCGCCCCGGCACCGCCCAGCAGCACTGCAGGCCCACCCAGGCGCCGGCGCCCGCCTCGCCAGGGGAAGCAGGCCAGGACGGCGACCGCCGCTCCGGGCACCGCCCACACGTGCCACCCGGAGTACAGCAGGAAGACCAGCCCGGACGCGGCCCCGAGCGCGACCCCGCGGCCCAGTGCGCCCCGCAGGGACAGACCACGGGACACCCGGAGCCACGTGAGCAGCCTGACGAGCAGCGGCAGGAGCAGGAGCAACGCCAGCGCGCTGTAGGACTTGTACGGAAGGAACTGGGGCAGTCCGGCCACGGCGGCGAGGCAGAGTGCCGCCAGGGGGCGCACGCTCAGCCGCCAGGCGGCGTAGGTCAGCGGTCCGGTCAGGGCCACGGCGCCGATGAGCAGCTGCCTGAGCACGAAGGCCGGCTCGGCGACGCCGAGGTGCTGCACCCCCGCGGCCATGAGGTAGGGCACCAGTGGCGGGTAGAAGCTGTGCGTCGCACCGTTGGCGATGACCTCGCGGGCCATCAGGATCAGCCTGCCGTCATCCCCGGACAACCCGGCGAGGGGCCAGGGTGTCCCGCGCAGGGCATAGACCTGCCCGGCGCCCAGCAGCCCGGTCACCAGACCGGCGACCGCCGCGCAGGACCCCCGCAGGACCATCCGCCGGCGGGTGGCCGGCCCGTGCACGGTGGTCACCGCCACGAGGACCAGCAGCGGCAGGGCCACGAGCGCGAACCTGAGCTGGAGGGCGGCGAGCGCGCTCACCTGCCCAGCCCTGGTCACGGGGCTCTCGTCGATGCTCGACCCCCACGCCGTGAAGCCGAGGGCCACCCCCACGCCGAGGGCGACCTCGGCCAGACCACCGGCAGCACGCCGCTCCCACGGGCGCGTGCGGGGCCCCGCGGGCACCGGCCGTGCGGGCCTCCGTGCCTGCGCCGCCCGGCGAAGCGTGTGACGCAGGCGCCCCCGCGGGACGGTCACCGGGATCCCCATGGGTCGAAACTACCCCCGGGGGGGCGGGCTCGGTCCGGGTATGCCGTGCCGCGCCGCTAGCGTGTCCCGTGATGAGCACGAGCGACGCCCAGGACCACTACTTCACCGCCGAGCCGGCCAGCGCGACCGAGCGCCGCCGCCTCGACGTCGAGCTCGCCGGACGCACCGTCACCGTGCACACCGCCCCGGGGGTGTTCTGCCCCGACCGGCTCGACCTCGGCACGGCGGTGCTGCTGCGCGAGGTCCCCGCGCCGCCGGCCACCGGCAACCTGCTCGACCTCGGCTGCGGCTGGGGACCGGTCGCCCTCACGCTCGGCCTGCGCTCCCCCGGCGCCACGGTGTGGGCGGTCGACGTCAACCGCCGGGCGCTCGCCCTCGCTGCCGACAACGCCCGCTCGGTCGGGGTCGAGGACCTCCACGCCTGCACCCCGGAGGAGGTGCCGGCCGACCTGCGCTTCACCACGATCTGGTCCAACCCGCCCATCCGGGTCGGCAAGGCCGTCCTGCACGAGATGCTCCTGGCCTGGCTGCCGCGGCTGGAAGCCGGCGGCACGGCATACCTCGTGGTGCAGAAGAACCTCGGCTCGGACTCGCTGCAGAAGTGGCTCGACGGTGAGCTCGCCGACCGGTGGCCGGGCGAGTTCACCGTCGAGCGCTACGCGACCTCGAAGGGGTTCCGGGTGCTAGCGGTCCGCCGGGCGGAGCACCATCGCTGAGCCGCCGCCACGGCGGGTCGTCTCGGCGGCGGCCTGGAACCAGTCGCGGCCGTAGGTGCGGATCGCGGTGACCGCGCCGATCTCGGGCGGGTTGCCGGCCGAGACCAGCTGGTGGCCCAGCGCGGTCAAAGCGGCCCCGTCGGGACCGTTGAGGATGGCCGGTTCGGCCTGCTCCTTGCCGTTGCGCGAGGACAGCCGCGGTGCGGCGATGGCGTCCACGAGCGGCAGGCCGCGGTCGAGGTACTCGGTCAGCGTCTGCGCGACGGAGGTGATGATGGTGGCGCCGCCGGGCGAACCGACGGTGAGGAAGGGCTTGCCGTCCTTGAGCAGGATGGTCGGGCTCATCGACGACCGCGGCCGCTTGCCCGGGCCGGGCAGGTTCGGGTCGGGCACGCCCGCCGTCAGCGGGGTGAAGTCGAAGTCGGTGAGCTCGTTGTTGAGCAGGAAGCCCCAGCCGGGCACCGTGATGCCCGAGCCGCCGGTCTGCTCGATGGTCAGGGTGTAGGACGCGACGTTGCCCCACCGGTCGGCGGTGACCAGGTGCGTGGTCGACTGCCCCTCGTAGGGCTCGGCCTGGGTCGTGGCGCCGGGCGCGCAGCTGGTGTAGCTGCCGTCGGGGCTGCCGAAGGCGATCGGCCGCGGCTGGGCCTTCGTCGGGTCGAAGCCGCAGGCGCGCTCGGCGGCGAAGCCGGTGCTGGTCAGCTCCTTGACCGGCACGCCCGGGACGTCACCGACGTAGCGGTTGCGGTCGGCGAACGCGGTCGCCGAGGCCTCGCTGAAGCGGTGCAGGTAGTCGACGTTGCTGACGTCCTTGAGCGGCACGCCGGTCTGCCGGTCGTAGGCCTGGAGCAGGTTGAGGATCTCGGCCACGGCGATGCCACCGGAGCTCGGCACCGGCATGCCGTAGACGTCGAGGCTGCGGTAGGTCGAGTGCACCGGGGCCTTGCCGAGCGCCTGGTATGCCGCGAGGTCGCCTCGCGTCATCTGCCCACCCATGACGGTGCTGCCGTCCGTGTGTGGGTGCTGGGCCTCGGCGGCGATCGCGGTCCCGAGGGCGCCGTCGTAGACCGACTGGACGCCGTGCCGGCGCAGCTCGGCGTAGGCCTTGGCCATGTCCGGGTTGGTGAACGTGGACCCGACCGCCGGCGCCTGGCCGTCGCGCAGGAACACCCGCGCCGTCTCGGGGAACTTGCTGAACCGCGCGGCGTTCGCCGCGGTCTGGTCGTGGAACGTCTGGTCGACGACGAAACCCTTGCGCGCCAACGACTCTGCCGGCGCCATGAGGTCGGCGAAGCGACGCGTGCCGAAGTCGTGGGCCGCCTTGGCCCACAGCGCCGGGGTGCCCGGGACGCCGATGGACAGGCCGGAGTTGACGACGGTGTTGAAGTTCATCGCGGAGCCGTCGGGGTTGGTGAACGTCTTGTCGGTGAACGTGCGCGGGGCCGTCTCGCGGCCGTCGATGGTGCGCACCGTGTGGCGCCGGGCGTCGTAGTAGACGAGGAACCCGCCACCACCGATGCCGGCGCTGTAGGGCTCGGTGACACCCAGGGCCGCGGCGGTGGCGACCGCGGCGTCGGCGGCGTTGCCACCGCGGGCGAGCACGTCGAGGCCCACCTGGCTGGCGTCACGGTCGACCGAGGCCACGGCGCCGCCGGACCCGGTCATGACGGGCACCTTGGGCCGCTGGGCAGAAGGCTGCGGTGCGGTGCTGCCGGCGCGGGCCGCTGGCCGGGCGGCCGGCTGGGCGAGGGCCGTGGTGGGGGCCAGGAGCCCCACGCACAGGCTCCCGGCGGCCAGCCCGGCGAACAGGACGGATCGGGGCATGTGGGACGACCTGGTCATATCGGGACGCTAGCCCCGGCAGGGCCGCCCCGCGACCGGAGCGAGGTCGGGGTAGCCGCCGCGAGTCAGCCGCGGGGCCCGCCGCTCAGCGCAACGGCACGAACAGGTAGTGGCCGTGCTCGGTGACCACGGGCTCCCCGCCGGCGGTGGCGGCGACCCGCAGCATCCGCCCGGCCACCGGTAGCACCATGATCCCTCCGGGGGCGAGCTGGGCCAGGAGCTCCGCCGGCACCTCGGGCGCCTCCGCGGAGACGAGCACCCGGTCGAACGGCGCCT
>DASSPC010000385.1:0-17886 GCA_035699865.1 Oryzihumus sp.
ATCGCCCGGGTCACCGGCGGCGTCCACCACGGCGAGGACGTCCTCGTCGACGGCCCCGTGGTGACCGACTCCCGCGAGGCCGCCGCCGGCAGCCTCTACGTCGCCCGGGTGGGCGAGGCCGCCGACGGGCACGCCTTCACCGGCGCGGCCCGGGACCGCGGCGCCGTCGCAGCGCTGACCACCCGCGAGGTCGACGAGCTGCCCTGCGTCGTCGTCCCCGACATCCAGGACGGGTTCGCGGCCCTCGCCCGGCACCTCATCGACGCCAGCCCCGACCTCACCGTCATCGGCATCACCGGCTCCTCGGGCAAGACGAGCACCAAGGACCTCATCGCCTCGGTGCTCTCCGGGTGCGGTGAGACGGTGGCGACGGAGGCCTCGCTCAACGGCGAGGTCGGCGTGCCCCTGACCATCTGCCGGATCACCCCGACCACCCGCACCCTTGTGCTGGAGATGGGCGCCCGCGGGATCGGCCACATCGCCTACCTCACGCAGGTCGCCCCGCCCCGCATCGGCGTCGTGCTCAACGTCGGCCCGGCGCACGTGGGCGAGTTCGGCTCGCGCGAGGCGATCGGCCGGGCCAAGTCCGAGCTCGTCCGGGAGCTGCCCGCCGACGGCCTCGCCGTGCTCAACGCCGACGACCCGGTGGTGGCCGGGATGGCCGAGGTGACCCGTGCCCGCGTGGTCCGCTTCGGCTCCGCGTCCGGGGCCGACGTGCGCGCCGAGGACGTCGCCCTCGACGACGCCGGCCGGGCCGGGTTCACGCTGGTCACCGCGCAGGGCCGCGTCCCGGTGCAGCTCGGCCTCTACGGCGAGCACCACGTCTCCAACGCCCTGGCCGCCGCCGCGGTCGCCCTGGAGACCGGTATGCCGCTCGCGGACGTCGCCGCGGCCCTCACCGCGGCCCGGCCGGCCAGCCGGCACCGCATGGAGGTCCACGAGCGCCCTGACGGTGTGACGCTGGTCAACGACGCCTACAACGCCAACCCCGACTCGATGCGCGCCGCCCTCAAGGCCCTGGTCGCCATGGGCCACGGCCGGCGGACCTGGGCGGTGCTGGGGGAGATGCTCGAGCTCGGCGAGGACTCCGCCACCGAGCACGACGCCATCGGCCGGCTGGCCGTCCGACTCAACGTCTCCCGGCTCGTCGTCGTCGGCGAGGGCGCCAGGGCCATGGACAGCGGCGCGCGCCACGAGGGCTCGTGGGGCCAGGAGTCGACCTGGGTCCCCGACGCGGACGCGGCCTATGCGCTGCTGCAGGATGAGCTGGAGCCCGGTGACGTGGTGCTGCTCAAGTCCAGCCGTGACGCCGGGCTACGGTGGCTCGGCGACCGGCTCGTCGAGGGCACTGACTCGGAGGTTTCATCGTGAAGGCCGTACTCCTGGCCGCCGCCATCTCGCTGGTGGTCGCCCTGCTCGGCACCCCGATGTTCATCAAGTTCCTGGTCCGGCAGGGCTACGGGCAGTTCATCCGGGACGACGGCCCGACCTCGCACCACACCAAGCGCGGCACGCCCACCATGGGCGGCGCGGTCATCATCGGGGCGGCCCTGTCGGCGTACTTCCTCTCGCACCTGCTGACCCTGACGCCGCTGACGATGAGCGGCCTGCTCGTGCTCTTCCTCATGGGGGGCCTGGGCCTGGTCGGCTTCCTCGACGACTACATCAAGATCTCCAAGCAGCGCAGCCTCGGCCTGCGCTCGAGGGAGAAGCTGGTCGGCCAGACCCTGGTCGCCGTCATCTTCGCGGTGCTGGCCCTGCAGTTCCCCAACAGCCACTTCCGCACGCCCGCCGCGCCGTTCGTCTCGTTCGTGCGGGACACCCCGGTCAACTTCGCCTTCGCCGGCACGTTGCTGGGCCTGCTGCTGTTCGTCATCTGGGCCAACCTGATGATCGCCGGCACCAGCAACGGGGTGAACCTCACCGACGGCCTCGACGGCCTGGCCACCGGCACCAGCGTGATGGTCTTCGCGTCCTACGTGCTCATCGGCATCTGGCAGTTCAACCAGAACTGCCAGACCAACCCGGGCACCAAGTGCTACGAGGTGCGTGACGCCCACGACCTGGCGCTGGTCGCGGCCTGCGTCATGGGGGCCTGTTTCGGCTTCCTGTGGTGGAACGCCTCGCCGGCCAAGATCTTCATGGGCGACACCGGCTCGCTGGCCCTCGGTGGCGCGCTGGCCGGGCTCGCGATCACGACCCGCACCGAGCTGCTCGTGGTGATCCTCGGCGGGCTGTTCGTCATCATCACCCTGTCGGTGATCATCCAGGTCGGCTCGTTCAAGCTGACCGGCAGACGCGTGTTCCGCATGGCCCCGCTCCAGCACCACTTCGAGCTGGTCGGCTGGAACGAGGTCACCATCGTGATCCGGTTCTGGATCATCGCCGGCCTGTTCGTCGCGCTCGGCCTGGGCATCTTCTACGCCGAGTGGGTGGTGGGCGCCGCATGACCGGCCCCGTGGACAGCTATGAGCCGCGCCCCGGGCTGACCCACCGGGACGCCGACTGGTCCGGCCTGCGGGTGCTCGTGGTCGGCCTGGGCGTCAGCGGCTTCGCCGCCGCCGACGCCCTCCTGGAGCGGGGCGCCGTCGTCGCCGCGACGAGCCCCGACGTCAGCGAGGTCATCACCGAGCGGGCCAGGATCCTGGACATCCTCGGCGCCACGCTGCACCTGGGCGAGGACGCCGTGGCCGTCCCGCCGGAGGGCACCGAGCTCGTCGTCACCTCGCCCGGGGTGCGCCCCGACAACCCGCTGCTGGTCGCGGCGGCCGCGGCCGGCATACCGGTCTGGGGCGAGGTCGAGCTGGCCTGGCGGATGCGCGCCAGGTCCGGCGCGGCGCCCTGGCTGACGGTCACCGGGACCAACGGCAAGACCACCACCGTCAACATGCTCGCCTCCATCCTCACCGCCGCGGGGCTGCGCACGACCAGCGCGGGCAACGTCGGCACGCCGATCCTGGAGGCCGTGCTCCACCCCGAGCCGTACGACGTCATCGCCGTCGAGCTGTCCAGCTTCCAGCTGCACTGGTCGCGGTCCGTCTCCGCGGTCGCCTCGGCCTGCCTGAACGTCGCCCCCGACCACATCGACTGGCACGGCTCGCTGGAGGAGTACCAGCGCGCCAAGGGGCGCATCTACGAGAACACCCAGGTCGCCTGTGTCTACAACGTGCAGGACCCGGTGACCGAGCAGCTGGTCATGGACGCCGACGTGGTCGAGGGCTGCCGCGCCGTCGGCTTCACCCTCGGCGTCCCGGCGCTGTCGATGGTGGGACTGGTCGACGACGTGCTGGCCGACCGCGCCTTCGTCGAGCAGCGCCAGACCTCCGCCGCCGAGCTGTGCACCCTTGCCGACCTGCAGGGCGACGCACCGTCGGTCGCGCCGCACTACGTCGCCAACGCCCTCGCGGCCGCCGCGCTGGCCCGGGCCTACGGCGTCGGGCCGGTCGCCGTCCGGGACGGCCTGCGCGCGTTCCGCCCCGACGCCCACCGCATCGCCGACGTCGCGTTCGTCGACGGCGTGCGCTTCGTCGACGACTCCAAGGCCACCAACCCGCATGCCGCGGCCGCCTCGCTGCTGGCCTTCGAGCACGTGATCTGGGTCGCCGGCGGGCAGCTCAAGGGTGCCGACGTCGACGAGCTCGTCGCCACGGCGAAGGACCGGCTGCGTGGGGTCGTGCTGATCGGCGCCGACCGGGCGCGCATCGCCGACGCCCTGGCGCGACACGCGCCCGACGTCCCCGTGGTCGACCTCGAGAGCACGGACACTGGCGTCATGGACACGGTGGTGCAGCAGGCGGTCGCCCTGGCGCAGCCGGGGGACGTGGTGCTCCTGGCACCCGCCGGCGCGTCCCTGGACATGTTCACGAGCTACGGCGCGCGCGGTGACGCGTTCGCCGACGCGGTGCGCCGCCACGCCGGCGGAGGGCCCGAGGCGCCGTGAGCGCGACGACGCCCCCGGCGCGCCCGGCACCGCGGACCGCGGCCCCGGCGTCCCTCGGGCGCCTGGGCCCGCTCGCCGAGCGCCTGGAGTCCCCGGTCACCACCTACTACCTGCTGGTCGGCGCCACCGCCCTGCTCGTCGTCATCGGGCTGGTCATGGTGCTGTCCGCCTCCAGCGTCACCTCCTACAAGGAGACGCACTCCTCCTACACGGTCTTCCTCAACCAGCTCCGCTATGCGGTCATCGGCGTGGTCGGCGCCGTCATCGCGAGCCGCCAGCAGGTGCGCACCTGGCGACGCCTCGCGCCGTGGCTGCTCGTCGGCGCCACCCTCCTGCAGGCCACCGTGTTCAGCCCGCTGGGCGTGTCCGTGCTCGGCAACCGCAACTGGATCCGCCTCGGCGGCATGCAGCTGCAGCCCTCGGAGTTCGCCAAGATCGCGCTGATCCTCTTCGGCGCCACCGTGCTGAGCTCCAAGCGCCGCCGGCTCGGGGAGTTCAAGCACGCGGTGGTCCCGCTGGTCTTCCCCGCGTCCTTCCTGCTCATCGGCCTCGTCCTCGCCGGGCACGACCTCGGCACCGGCATGGTGCTGCTGGCCCTGGTCGCCGGCATGCTCTTCGCCGCCGGGGTGCCGGCCCGCATGTTCGCCCTCGCCGGCGGTGGGGCCGTGCTGCTCAGCCTGGTCATGGTCGTCACCAGCAAGAACCGCATGAACCGCATCCACTCGTGGATCGGCGGCGGCTGCACCGACCCCAACGGCGCCTGCTGGCAGACCATCCACGGTCAGTACGCCCTCGCCGACGGCGGGTGGTGGGGCGTCGGCCTCGGCGCCAGCCGGGAGAAGTGGCAGTGGCTGCCCGAGGCCCACAACGACTTCATCTTCGCGATCATCGGCGAGGAGCTCGGCCTGCCCGGCACCCTCGTCGTCATCGGCCTGTTCGCCGTCATCGCCGTGGCCTGCTACCGCCTCGTGCTGCGCAGCGACGACTTCTTCACCCGCGTCGCCACCGCCGGGGTCATGGTGTGGATCCTCGGCCAGGCCGTCATCAACATCGGCGCCGTGATCGGGCTGCTCCCGGTCATCGGTGTCCCGCTCCCTCTCGTCTCCAGCGGCGGCTCCGCCCTGGTGACGACCCTGTTCGCCCTCGGCATGCTGGTCTCGTTCGCCCGTAACGAGCCCGGCTGCCGTGAGGCCCTCGCGGCGCGCCCCGGAGTGGTGCGTCGCTCGCTCGCCGTCGTCCCCCTCGGTCGGAGATCCCGTTCATGAACCACCCCCACGCCCTGTCCTCCGTGCTGCTCGCGGGGGGCGGGACGGCTGGTCACGTCTCACCCCTGCTCGCCCTCGCGGACTGCCTGCGCCGCCGCAACCCCGACCTGGAGGTCACCGCCCTCGGCACCGACACCGGGCTGGAGTCCTCCCTGGTGCCGGCCCGCGGATACCCGCTCAAGACCATCCCCAAGGTGGCCTTCCCCCGCAAGCCCTCCGGTGACGCGCTGCGCCTGCCCGGCGCCCTGCGCGCGGCGGTGGCGCTGGCCGGCCGTGCCATCGACGACGTCGGTGCCGACGTGGTCGTGGGCTTCGGCGGCTACGTCTCCACCCCGGCCTACCTGGCCGCGCGCAAGCGGGGCATCCCGGTGGTGATCCACGAGCAGAACGCCCGCCCCGGCCTGGCCAACCGGCTCGGTGCGCGGATGACCCCCTGGGTCGCGACCACCTTCCACTCCACCGTGCTGCCGCACGCGAAGCCGATCGGGATGCCGCTGCGTCGCGAGATCACCCACCTCGACCGCGCCGCCGTGCGGGCCGAGGCGCTGGCCACCCTGGGCCTGGAGGACCACCGCCCCACGCTGCTGGTCACCGGCGGCTCGCTGGGCGCCCAGCGGCTCAACAGCGCCTTCGAGCAGCGGGTCGAGGCCCTGCGTGACGCCGGGGTGCAGGTGCTGCACGTCACCGGCCGCGGCAAGGAGTTCGACCCGGTGCCCAAGGGTGAGGGCCCGCGCTACGTCGTGCTGCCGTATGCCGAGCGGATGGACCTCGCCTACGCCGCCGCCGACCTCGTCGTCACCCGCGCCGGGGCGGGCATGGTGTGCGAGCTGACCGCCGTGGGCCTGCCCGCCGTCTACGTCCCGCTGCCCATCGGCAACGGCGAGCAGCGCGTCAACGCCGCCGACGTCATCGCTGCCGGCGGCGGCGTGCTCGTCGACGACGCGTCCGTCAGCCCCGAGTGGATCGACTCCGAGCTGATCCCGCTGGTCACCGACGCCGACCGCCTCGCCGCGATGGCCACCGCCGCAGCCACCGTGGGGGAGCGGGACGCCGACGAGCGCCTGGCCGACATGGTCGTGGCCGCGGTGGAGGGGCCGGGGCAGTGAGGAACAGCAGGTTCGACTTCACCGACCCGGTGCCCGCAGCGGCCGACCTCGGCCGGGTCCACTTCATCGCGATCGGCGGGGCGGGCATGTCCGGCGTGGCCCGGGTCATGCTGGCCCAGGGGGTCGCGGTCAGCGGCTCCGACGCCCGCGAGTCCCTGGTGCTGACGGCGCTGGCGACCGAGGGCGCCGACGTCCACGTCGGCCACGACGCCGCCCACCTCGAGGGCGTCGACACCGTGGTCATCTCCTCGGCCATCCGTGAGGACAACCCCGAGCTCCAGGCCGCCCGCGAGGGCGGGCTGCGCGTGCTGCACCGGTCCCAGGCCCTGGCCTCGGTGATGCAGGGCCGCCGCCGGGTGGCCGTGGCCGGGGCCAACGGCAAGACCACCACCACGTCGATGCTCACCGTCGCGCTCCAGCACTGCGGGGTCGACCCCTCGTTCGCGGTCGGCGGCGAGCTCGCCAAGCACGGCACCAACGCCCACCACGGCACCGGTGAGGTGTTCGTGGCCGAGGCCGACGAGAGCGACGGCTCCTTCCTCGTCTACCGCCCCGAGGTGGCCATCGTCACCAACGTCCAGCCCGACCACCTCGACTTCTACGGCACCTTCGAGGCGGTGCAGGAGGCGTATGCGCGGTTCGCCGCCAGCATCGAGCCCGGTGGCCTGCTGGTGACGTGCGCCGACGACGAGGGTGCGCGCACCCTGGCCGACACCGCGCGGGCCGGCGGCGTGCGCGTCCTGACCTACGGGGTCGCACAGGACGCCGACCTGCGCCTGTCGGACCTCGCCGGGCAGGGCATGGCCTCCAGCGCCCGGCTGCAGCTGCGTGGCGAGGACACCGTCCGCACCCTGCAGATCGGCATCCCGGGCCGGCACAACCTGCTCAACGCCGCCGCCGCCTGGCTCGCAGCCACCCAGGGCCTGGGCCAGGACCCCGACCTGGTGCTGGAGGGCCTGGCCGGCTTCACCGGCACCCGGCGCCGCTTCGAGCCCAAGGGCGAGTCCGGGGGAGTGCGAGTCGTCGACGACTACGCCCACAACCCCGGCAAGGTGGCGGCCGTGGTCGAGACCGCCAGTGGCCTGGCCGCACCCGGCCGGCTGGTCGTGGTCTTCCAGCCGCACCTGTACTCGCGCACCCGGGACTTCGCCCAGCAGCTTGCCGACGCGCTGGGCCCGGCCGACGTGGTGCTCGTGATGGACGTCTACGCCGCCCGTGAGGACCCCGTGCCCGGGGTGTCCGGCGCCCTCGTGGCCGACCGGGTCACCGGTGCCGAAGCCCGGTTCGTGCCGTCATGGTCGGCGGTCGCGCCGGCCGTCGCCGAGCTGGTGCGACCCGGCGACCTCGTGCTGACCGTGGGGGCCGGTGACGTGACGATGGTGGGGCCGGAGGTCCTGCGGCTGCTCGGCGAGCGCCCGCAGGTGCCGGCGGCCGGCGCGTGAGCGCGCGGCGCGGCAGCTCCACCGTGGGGGGCCGCCGCGCCCAGTGGGTCACCCGTGGCCGGGCCGGCGGGGGTGGCCGCAGCACCGGGGTCGCCTCCTCCCGGGCGCGGTTCGCGGCGCGCGCGGCGGGCGTCCGCCGGCGCCCGTGGCTGCTGGCCGCGTGGAGCCTGGGGATCGTGGCCCTGCTCGCCGGGCTGTCCTGGCTGGTCTGGTTCAGCCCGGTCCTCGCCGCCCGCACGGTCCGGGTCCAGGGTGTCCCTGCTGTCGCCGTGCCGGACATCACCGCCCGCGCGCAGGTGCCGCTGGGCCAGCCGCTGGCCCGCGTGGACACCCGGGCCATCGCGCGCCGGGTGATCGCCTCCGCGACCCTGGCCGAGGTCACCGTGAGCCGCTCCTGGCCCTCGACGGTCGTCATCACGGCCTCGCCCCGGGTGCCCGTCCTCGCCGTCAAGAACCCTCAAGGTCAGGTGCAGGTTGTGGATGCCGAGGGCATCGCCTACGCCACCGTGCCGGCCGCACCCAAGGGCGTCCCGCAGATCCGCACCGACGTGACGCCGCCCAGCCGGGAGGCGTTGCGCGCCGGGATCTCCGTGCTGCAGGCCCTCACCCCCGCACAGCGTCACCAGGTCACCGACGTGCGCGTCACCGGGGCCAGCTCGGTCAGCCTCACCCTCGGCCGCCGGACGGTGGTCTGGGGAGGGGCCTCTGACCCTGAGCTGAAGGTCAAGGTCCTGTCGGTCCTGCTGCGGCAGAACGCCTCGCTCATCGACGTCAGCACGCCCGGCACGCCGGTGATCCGGTGAGGCGAGTTGGGCCAACCGGGCCACGCTGGGCGACACGCCGCCGTTAGGGTTGGCATCGGCACGAGCAGGCAATAGCGTCAGCCCACGGCAGGGTTGACATAACTATCACCCTCAAGTGGACGTTGAACGTTAGTTCGGGGTTTCCGGGGGATGCCAACGTGGCCGCCAGCAGCAACCCACAGCAGCAACCCACAGCACCCAGCAGTACTCGCTCAGGAGAGGCCCACCGACGTGGCAGCACCGCAGAACTACTTGGCCGTTATCAAGGTCGTCGGCATCGGCGGGGGCGGTGTCAACGCGATCAACCGGATGATCGAGGTCGGCCTCAAGGGTGTCGAGTTCATCGCGATCAACACCGACGCGCAGGCCCTGCTGATGAGTGATGCCGACGTCAAGCTCGACGTGGGCCGGGAGCTGACCCGCGGGCTCGGCGCCGGCGCCGACCCCGAGGTCGGCCGCAAGGCCGCCGAGGACCACGCCGAGGAGATCGAGGAGGTCCTCAAGGGGGCCGACATGGTCTTCGTGACGGCGGGTGAGGGTGGCGGCACCGGCACCGGTGGCGCCCCCGTGGTCGCCAAGATCGCCAAGGGCCTCGGTGCGCTGACGATCGGCGTGGTCACCCGCCCGTTCACCTTCGAGGGCCGTCGCCGCGCCAACCAGGCCGAGTCCGGCATCGCGAGCCTGCGCGAGGAGGTCGACACCCTCATCGTCATCCCCAACGACCGGCTGCTGTCGATCAGCGACCGCGCGGTGAGCATGCTCGACGCCTTCCGCAGCGCCGACCAGGTCCTGCTCTCCGGTGTCCAGGGGATCACCGACCTGATCACCACCCCGGGCCTGATCAACCTCGACTTCGCCGACGTGAAGTCGGTCATGCAGGGCGCCGGCTCGGCGCTCATGGGCATCGGCTCGGCCCGGGGCGACGACCGCGCGGTCCAGGCTGCCGAGCTGGCGATCTCCTCGCCGCTGCTCGAGGCCAGCATCGACGGCGCCCACGGCGTGCTGCTGTCGATCCAGGGTGGCTCCGACCTCGGCCTGTTCGAGATCAACGAGGCCGCCCGCCTGGTGCAGGAGGCCGCGCACCCCGAGGCCAACATCATCTTCGGTGCCGTCATCGACGACGCCCTGGGTGACGAGGTGCGGGTCACCGTCATCGCCGCGGGCTTCGACGGCGGTGGCCCGATCCGCCGCACCGACGACCGCGCGCTCGGCCAGATCGCCGGCTCCACCCAGCGCCAGGCCGCGCCGGTCGCGCCGCGCCCGGCGCAGCCCCCGGTCCAGCAGCAGCCGGTCCAGCCCCCGGTGCCGCAGACGCCGCGTCCGGAGCCGACGGCCGCGCCGCAGCCGGCCCCGGTCCAGCCCGAGCGGGTCGAGCCGCGCGTGGAGCGCCCCGAGCCGGCGCGCGCCGAGCAGGAGCAGCCGGCCCGGCCGCCGCGCACCGTCACCTTCGACGACAGCGACGACCTCGACGTGCCGGACTTCCTCAAGTAGTCCCAGCCGGACCCGTGAAGGGCGGCCGCCCCCGTGGTGGCCGCCCTTCGCCGTGCCCGGGTCCGGTGCGGCGGCGCGCTGCCGTAGGTTGGGCGCGTGTTCCTCTGGAGTCAGCGCCTCGAGCCCGGGGCGGACCGGTCCGGCGCCCACTGGGGCTTCACCAGCCGCCGCGGCGGCGTCAGCGCCGCACCGTGGGACGGGCTGAACCTCGGTGGCCACGTGGGGGACGAGCCGGCAGCGGTCGAGGCCAACCGTGTCGAGGTCGCCGAGGCGGTGGCGGTGCCCCGTGACCACCTGCTGTTCATGAACCAGGTGCACGGGGACCGGGTCGTCGTCGTCGACGGCCCGTGGGCGGGTGTGGTGCCCGACGCGGACGCGGTGGTGACCACCCGCCCCGACGTCGCCCTGGCCGTCCTCGTCGCGGACTGCACGCCCGTGCTGCTGCTGGACCGGGAGGCGGGCGTGGCCGGCGCCGTGCACGCCGGCCGCCCGGGCATGGTGGCCGGAGTCGTGGGCCGTGCGGTCGCCACGATGCGCGAGCTCGGGGCCGGCGGCATCGAGGCCGCGGTCGGGCCGTCGGTGTGCGGCCGCTGCTACGAGGTGCCCGCCGCGATGCGCGCTGACGCGGCCCGCGCGGCCCCGGTCAGCGCCACCGTGTCCTGGACCGGCACCCCCGCCATCGACGTCGCCGCCGGGGTGGTCGCCCAGCTGCGCGAGCTCGACGTCACCGTGCACTGGGTGCCCGGCTGCACCCGCGAGTCCGCCGACCTGTACTCCTACCGCCGCGACAAGGTCACCGGCCGCTTCGCCGGCGTCGTGCGGCTGCTGCCCGGGACCGGGCGTGGCTGAGGTCGCCGCCCCCGCCGGGCGGCGCGAGCAGCTCGCCGCCGCCCTGGCAGGGGTGGAGGAGCGGATCGAGCATGCCTGTATCGCGGCCGGTCGCCGCCGCGAGGACGTGCACCTCGTCGTGGTCACCAAGTTCTTCCCCGCCTCCGACGTCGCGCTGCTCGCCGGGCTGGGGGTCACCGACGTGGGGGAGAGCCGCGACCAGGAGGCCGCGGCCAAGGTCGCCGAGCTGCACTGCGCCGGGGGCGCCGTCGGGCCCGCCGTGCCGCGGGTGCACTTCGTGGGCCAGCTGCAGAGCCGCAAGGCCGGGTCGGTCGCGCGCTACGCCGACGTGGTGCACTCGGTGGACCGCGAGAAGGTGGCGCGGGCGCTGGACCGCGGCGCGCAGGCGGCTGGTCGCACCCTGGACGTGCTGGTCCAGGTCAGCCTCGACGCCGACCCCGACCGTGGTGGCGTGCCGGCGGCGGCGGCCGGCGAGCTCGCGGACGTCGTCGCCGGGATGGGGCACCTGCGGTTGCGCGGGGTCATGGCCGTGGCCCCGCTCGGGGCCGACCCCGACCGCGCCTTCGCCGACCTCGCGACCGTCGCGGCCGGCATACGGCGGCGGCACCCCGAGGCGACCTGGGTGTCGGCGGGGATGAGCGGGGACCTCGAGGCGGCCATCGCCCACGGGGCGACACACCTGCGTGTCGGAAGCGCAATCCTCGGTTCGCGGCCTGCTCACCGGTAGCGTCGGGTCGAACAAACGACCGGCGCGAAGCCGCATGACCGAGGAGCTCACATGGCAGGGGCGCTGCGCAAGACGATGGTCTACCTCGGCCTGGCCGAGGAGGACGAGCGCTATGACGGCTACGAGGAGTACGACTCCTACGACGAGCCGTCGCACCCCGAGCCGGCCGCGCACCGCGAGGAGCGCGGCGCCGTCACCCCCCTGCCCCAGCGCACGCCGGTCGCCCGGGTCGTGCGGGACGTCGAGGTCGGACCCTTGAACCGCATCACCACGATCCACCCCCGGACCTACAACGAGGCCAAGACCATCGGGGAGAGCTTCCGCGACGGCACACCGGTGATCATGAACCTCACCGACATGGACGACTCCGACGCCAAGCGCCTCGTCGACTTCGCCGCGGGCCTGGTCTTCGGCCTCCACGGGTCGATCGAGCGGGTCACCAGCAAGGTGTTCCTTCTCTCACCTGCGCACGTCGAGGTGGCCGCCGAGGAGTCCGAGGCCCCCCGTGGCGCGGCCCGTGGGTTCTTCAACCAGAGCTGACGCCGCGGCGTCCCCGCGCGGGGTGCCACAGCCCATGAGGCCACACTGAGACCATGATCCTGGACGCGTTCCTGAGCCTGCTCCGCCTGCTCGTCTATCTGTTCTTCATTGCCTTGATCATCAGGCTGATCCTGGACTGGATCCAGGTCCTCGCCCGCGACTGGCGACCCACCGGTGTCGTGCTCGTGCTGGCCGAGGCCGTCTACACCGTGACCGACCCGCCGTTGAAGGCGTTGCGGCGCGTCATCCCCCCGCTCTCGCTGGGGTCGGTGCGCCTCGACCTGGCCTTCCTCGTGCTCATGCTGGCGGTCTCGGTCACTTTGAACATCCTTTAAGGTGAACAAGAACTTGCCCCGACCAGCACCAAAGCGGCTTGCGCACCTGACCGGTTCGCTACCGTGGGTGCCGCCCCTGTCCCGCCAACCGAGGTGACCACATGGCGCTATCGCCCGAGGATGTCCTCAACAAGAACTTCACTGCCACGCAGTTCCGCCGCGGCTACGACGAGCGCGAGGTGGACGACTTCCTGGACGAGGTCGTCTCCGAGCTGCGTCGTCTGACCACGGAGAACGACGACCTGCGCGCCCAGCTGGCCGAGTGCCAGAAGGGTCGCGGTGCGGGTGTCGCGGCGACGGCGGTGCAGCCGGCGGTCAAGGCCGAGCCCAAGGTCGTGGCGAAGGACGGCAAGAGCGAGGCCACCGAGCAGGCCCTGCGCGAGGCGCGCGAGCAGCTCACCCGCCTGCAGTCCGAGGCCGAGAAGGCCCAGCGCGAGGCGGCCGAGCAGGTGGCCCGCGCCCGCGCCGAGGCCGAGAAGGCCCGTGCCGAGAGCGACCGGGCCCGCGCCGAGGCCCAGGCCATCCGGGACGACGCGGACAAGTCCAAGGGTGCGGCTGACACCTCGCGCGCCGAGGTCGACCGCCTGCGCTTCGAGGCCGAGAAGGCCCGCACTGACGCGGAGCGGCTCAAGGCCGAGGCCGAGCGGGCCCGTGCCGACGCCGAGCGCATCCAGGCCGAGCACAACGAGCGCCTGCGCTCCGCCGCGGCGGCCAAGAGCAGCAACGACGCGCCGGTGGCTGCCGCTGCGGCACTGGGTGGCGCGGCCGGTGGCGGCGGCGCCGCGGGCGTCATCGCCCTGGCCCAGAAGGTCCACGACGAGCATGTCGCCGAGGGCCAGGCCACGCGCGACCGGCTCATCGCCGAGGGCCAGAAGCACCGCGACAAGGTGGTTGGCGAGGCCGAGGCCCGCCACCACGAGCTGGTCACCAGCGGCCAGGCCAAGTACGACGAGCTGCTCGCCAGCGGTCAGGCGCGCCACAACGCGCTCATCGCCGAGGCGACCACGCGTCACGAGCAGATGATCACGGAGGCGCGTGAGCGCTCGACCGGGATGATCGCCGAGGCCCAGCAGAAGAAGCAGGTCATCCTCGAGGAGCTCAGCCGCGAGCGCGACCTGCTCCAGCGCAAGATCGAGGAGCTGCGGTCGTTCGAGCGCGACTACCGCTCGCGCCTGAAGTCCTACCTCGAGGGCCAGCTGCGCGACCTCGACAAGACCGGCGTCGAGGGCGTCAAGGAAGGCCAGCGCCAGGGCTGAGCCCGGGCCGACGGGGCACCACGAAGGCGTCCACCCGTTCCGACGGGTGGACGCCTTCGCCCGTGTCCGCCCGAGTGTGGGAGAAACGGTGAAAGATACAGCGTTTCTCCGTTGAGAAGGCAGAGTGCGGGGCCTATCCTCACGGCACCTGTCATCGCCCGGGGCATCCGGGCGTGCCCAAGACCCCGAGGGGGCCGAGCATGGCTGTGAAGAAGGCGGCACCGGCGACCAAGGCGACAGCCACGAAGAAGGCCGTCGCGAGCAGCCGGGCCAAGGCCGCCAACGGCGCCTCGACGACGGGCGCCGGCGGGGGCAAGAAGGCTGCGGCGAAGAAGACGCCGGCGGCGGCCAAGACCGCCGCCAAGACCGCCGCGTCCGGCTCGACCACCACCACGACCCCGACGCGGGCCGCGGCCAAGAAGGCGACAGCGGCCAGGACGCCGGCGTCCACCGCCAAGCGCACCACCGCCAGCCGGGCCAAGAAGGCCTCCGCGCCGGCCAGTGCCCTCGCGGTGCGCGCCGAGGAGGACCCCTGGACCTCCGCCGAGCTCGCCGCGGTCCGCGCCGAGCTCGAGGAGGACGTGAGCCGCCTGCGCGCCGAGATCAGCGCCGCCGAGATCGACCTCGTCGGCCTGATGCGTGACGCCGGGGACGGGTCGGGTGACGACCAGGCCGACGCCGGGGCCAAGACCTACGAGCGCGAGCAGGAGATCTCGGTCGCCAACAACACCCGGGAGATGCTCGACCAGAGCGAGCACGCGCTCGAGCGGATCGCCGACGGCAGCTACGGGATCTGCGAGTCCTGCGGCAACCCGATCGGCAAACTTCGCCTTCAGGCCTTCCCTCGTGCGACCCTATGCGTGACATGCAAGCAGAAGCAGGAGCGCCGCTAATCAGTCCGCCGTCCCCCACGCAGGAGCCCACCGGGCGTCCGTCCCGTCGCCCCCGACTCTTCGCGGTGCTCATCTCCGCGGCCGTCGTGGTCTACGCCGCGGACCAGCTCGCCAAGGCCTGGGCCCTCGCGCACCTTCCGCCGGACGTCCCCCGGGACCTCCTCGGCCCGGTGCTGCGCCTCGACCTCACCCGCAACCCCGGAGCCGCCTTCTCCATCGCCACGAGCGCCACCTGGGTGCTCACCCTCATCGCGGCCGCCGTCGTGGTGGTCATCATCGTGACCAGCCGCCGGCTCGGCAGCCTCGGCTGGGCCTGGGCCCTGGGGCTGCTGCTCGGTGGCTCGCTGGGCAACCTGACCGACCGCATGGTCCGCCCACCCGGCGTGGGCCGCGGCCACGTGGTCGACTTCCTCATGCTGCCGCACTGGCCGATCTTCAACGTGGCGGACTCGGCGATCGTCTGCGCCGCCGTGCTCATCGGGCTGCTGGCCGTGCGCGGGGTCAGCATCGACGGCTCGCGGACGCAGCCGCACGCACCCAAGCACGAGGCAGGGGCCCACACCGATGCCTGACGTCCGATCCCTCCCCGTGCCGGACGGCCTCGAGGGTGAGCGGGTCGACGCCGCCCTCGCCCGGCTGTTCGGCCTGTCCCGCACCAAGGCCGCCGACCTCGCCGCCGACGGCGCGGTCACCCTGGACCAGAAGGCCGTCGGCAAGTCCGACCGGGTCGTCGCCGGCGCCTGGCTCGAGGTCGCGCTGCCGGAGCCCGACGCCGGCCCCGCGCTGGCCGTGGTGGCCGAGCCGGTCCCCGGCATGACCGTCATCCACGACGACGACGACCTCGTCGTGGTCGACAAGCCGGTCGGCGTCGCCGCCCACCCCAGCGTGGGGTGGACCGGACCCACGGTGATCGGCGGCCTGGCCGCGGCCGGCTACCGCATCGCGACCTCCGGCGCCTCCGAGCGCCAGGGCATCGTGCACCGGCTCGACGTGGGCACCAGCGGCCTGATGGTCGTGGCCAAGAGCGAGCACGCCTACAGCCTGCTCAAGCGGGCGTTCAAGGCGCGCACGGTCGAGAAGACCTACCACGCGCTCGTGCAGGGCCTGCCCGACCCGGTGCAGGGCACGATCGACGCCCCCATCGGCCGGCACCCCAGCTACGACTACAAGTTCGCCGTGCTCGCCAGCGGCAAGCCGAGCATCACCCACTACGAGGTGGTCGAGGCGTTCCGCTCGGCCTCGCTCGTGGAGGTCCACCTCGAGACCGGCCGCACCCACCAGATCCGGGTGCACTTCTCCGCCCTGCGCCACCCCTGCGCCGGCGACCTGACCTACGGCGCCGACCCGGTGCTGGCCAAGCGGCTCGGCCTGGAGCGGCAGTGGCTGCACGCGGTCCGGCTCGGCTTCGAGCACCCCGGGACGGGGGAGTGGGTCACCTTCGAGAGCCGCTACCCCGAGGACCTGCAGACCGCGCTCGACCGCATCGGCGCCTGACCGCCGGGCGCCCCGCGCACCCCTCCCCGGCGTGTCGCCTGCGACGCGCCGGGGGCCGGCGACACGCCCCCGCGAGGTGACCACACGGCATACCAGTGGTGTCCCCGGGGGCAACTAGACTCGCCCCCGATGACGACTCAGGCAGCCTCCGAGAACAGCTTCGTCCACCTGCACAACCACACCGAGTACTCCATGCTCGATGGTGCGGCCCGGATCGACGAGCTGTTCGAGGCTGCGGCGCAGATGGGCATGCCCGCCCTCGCGACCACGGACCACGGCTACGTCTTCGGTGCCTACGAGTTCTGGAAGAAGGCGCAGAAGCACGGGGTCAAGCCGATCATCGGCGTCGAGGCCTACCTCACCCCGGGCACGCACCGCACCGACAAGACGCGGGTCAAGTTCGGCGACGGTGGCCGCGACGACGTCTCCGGCTCCGGCGCCTACACCCACATGACGCTGTGGGCGCGCAACAACACCGGCATGCACAACCTGTTCCGGATGAGCTCGCTGGCCAGCCTCGAGGGCTACTACTTCAAGCCGCGCATGGACCGCGAGCTGCTCAGCCAGTACGGCGAGGGCCTCATCGCGACCACCGGGTGCCCCTCGGGTGAGGTGCAGACGCGCCTGCGCCTGGGGCAGTACCAGCAGGCGGTCGAGGCGGCGGCGGACTTCCGCGACATCTTCGGCGCGGAGAACTTCTACTGCGAGGTCATGGACCACGGCCTGGGCATCGAGCGCGACGTCCAGAAGGACCTGCTGCGCCTGGCCAGGGACCTCGGGCTGCCGCTGGTGGCCACCAACGACCTGCACTACACCAAGGCCGAGGACTCCCAGGCGCACGCGGCGCTGCTGTGCGTGCAGTCCGGCTCGACCCTGATGGACCCCAACCGGTTCAAGTTCGACGCCGACGAGTTCTACCTCAAGTCGCCGCAGGAGATGCGCCACGTCTGGCGCGAGCTGCCCGAGGCGTGCGACAACACCCTGCTCATCGCCGAGCGCTGCGAGGTCTCCTTCACCGAGGGCGAGGGGCGCTACATGCCGCGCTTCCCCTGCCCGCCCGGGGAGGACGAGACCTCGTGGTTCATCAAGGAGGTCGAGACCGGCCTGCGCCGGCGCTTCCCCGAGGGCGTGCCGGACTACGCGACCAGGCAGGCGGCCTACGAGATCGAGGTCATCGTCGGCAAGGGCTACCCCGGCTACTTCCTCGTCGTCGCCGACTTCATCAACTGGGCCAAGCGCAACGGCATCCGGGTCGGCCCCGGCCGCGGCTCCGGCGCCGGGTCGATGGCGGCGTACGCGATGGGGATCACCGACCTCGACCCGATCCCGCACGGCCTGATCTTCGAGCGCTTCCTCAACCCGGAGCGCCCCTCGATGCCCGACTTCGACGTCGACTTCGACGAGCGCCGGCGCGGTGAGGTGATCAAGTACGTCACCGAGAAGTACGGCGAGGAGCGCGTCGCGCAGATCGTCACCTACGGCACCATCAAGGCCAAGCAGGCCCTGAAGGACGCCTCGCGTGTCATGGGCTTCCCCTTCGCCATGGGGGAGAAGCTCACCAAGGCCATGCCGCCGGCGGTCATGGGCAAGGACATCCCGCTGACGGGGATCTTCGACCCCGAGCACAAGCGCTACGCCGAGGCGGCCGAGTTCCGCCAGGTCCACGACGAGGACCCCCAGGCCCAGGAGGTCGTCAAGACCGCGCTCGGCCTCGAGGGCCTCAAGCGCCAGTGGGGCGTGCACGC
>DASSPC010000386.1:0-2487 GCA_035699865.1 Oryzihumus sp.
TCTACCGGGACGGCGACGGCTGGTACGTCGAAGACCTCGGCTCCACCAACGGCACCTTCCTCGGCGCCAACCGGCTCAGCACCCCCACGCCGGTGGCAGTCGGCACGACCCTGCGGATCGGCAAGACGGTCCTCGAGTTGCGAAAGTAGGTCCGATGGCCATCGCCCTGCGGTACGCCGCGCGTTCGGACGTCGGGCTCGTCCGCTCCGTCAACCAGGACTCCGGGTATGCCGGTCCCCACCTGCTCGTCCTCGCCGACGGCATGGGTGGCCATGCCGGGGGCGACGTCGCGTCCTCGATCACCATCGGGGAACTGGTCGACCTCGACGGCGAGTCCCACGGGGGCGACGACGCCCTCGAGCTGCTCGCGACCCGCCTGCGCTCGGCGAACGAGGCGCTGGAGCGCAACGTGCACGAGCACCCCGAGCTGCGGGGCATGGGCACCACCGTCATCGCGCTGCTGCGCACCGGCAACAAGCTGGCCATGGCGCACATCGGCGACTCGCGGGCGTTCCTGCTGCGCGAGGGCACGCTGACGCAGATCACGAAGGACCACTCCTTCGTCCAGAGCCTGGTCGACGAAGGCCGGATCTCCGCGGAGGAGGCCGAGCACCACCCGCAGCGCTCGATCGTCACCCGGGTGCTGACCGGCCAGCCCGATGACGAACCGGACCTGTCGCTGCGCGAGGCCCGACCGGGCGACCGCTACATGATCTGCTCGGACGGCCTGTCCGACTTCGTCGCCCGCGACACCATCGCCGAGGTCATGGCCTCCGGCATGGACGCCGACCACACCGCCGACCGGCTCGTCGAGCTCGCCCTCAAGGCCGGCGCCCCCGACAACGTCACCGTGATCATCGGCGACGTGGTCGACCTCGACCGCGCCGAGGCACCGTCCACCGTCCCGCAGGTCGTCGGGGCCGCTGCCGAGCGGCAGGCCGCCGGCACCCGCCCCCTGCCGCAGACCCCCGCCGCCAAGGCCGCCGCCCTGTCGCGCACGGCCGCCGGCGACGCCGAGGACTCCGAGGACGACGGCTCGGTCACCCTGGCCGAGGAGGGGCCCAAAGGAGCCCGGAAGTGGCTCCGGCGCGGCGGGCTGATGCTGCTCATCCTGGCCGTCGTGCTGGGCGGCGGCTACGCGGCATACGACTGGTCGCAGCGGCAGTACTTCGTCGGTGAGAACGGCGGTTACGTGGCGATCTACCGCGGGGTGTCCCAGAACATCGGGCCACTCAAGCTCTCCCACGTCCAGACCGCGACCGACGTCGACATCAACAGCCTGCCCGACTTCTACCGCAGCAAGGTCAACGCCACCTTCAACGCCGACAGCCTGACCGCAGCGCGCAAGATCGTCGACGACCTGCGCTCCGAGGCCAGCAGCTGCCAGGCCCTGAAGGCCAAGGGCCAGAGCTGCGGCGCCGCGTCCTGATGTCCACGGTCACCTCCTTCGTCCCCCGCACGCGACGCAACGTCGAGCTGGGGCTGCTGCTGCTGGCCATCGGCATCGTCATGCTGGCCTACCTCAACGTCGGCATGGCGGTGCAGGGCACGTTCCCGCCGGACCTGCTCGGCTACGGCCTGGGCTTCCTGGTCCTCGGCGGCGGCTTCCACCTCGCGCTGCGCTGGCGCGCGCCCTACGCCGACCCGCTGCTGCTGCCGATCGGCACGCTGCTCAACGGCCTGGGCCTGGTGATGATCCACCGCCTCGACCTGGCCCACCACCGCACCGGCGGCGGCATGGCGTTCAAGCAGCTGACCTGGAGCGCGCTGGGGGTGATCATCGCCATCGCCGTGATCATCGCGCTGCGCGACCACCGCCAGCTGCGCCGGTTCACGTTCATCGCGATGGCCACCAGCATCGGCCTGCTGCTCCTGCCGCTGGTGCCCGGCCTGGGCCGCAACATCAACGGCAACCGGATCTGGATCGGCCTGGGGCCGTTCAGCTTCCAACCCGGTGAGGTCGCCAAGATCACCCTCACGGTCTTCTTCGCCGGCTATCTCGTCCAGACCCGTGACGTGCTCTCGCTGGTCGGCAAGCGGTTCCTCGGCATCGCCTTCCCGCGCCCGCGCGACCTCGGGCCGATCCTCATCGCGTGGCTCGTCAGCGTGCTCGTGCTGGTCTTCGAGCGCGACCTCGGCTCCTCGTTGCTGTTCTTCGGCCTGTTCGTGGCGATGATCTACGTCGCGACGGAACGGCGGTCGTGGGTCGCCATCGGCCTGACCCTCTTCTGCTTCGGCGCCTACTTCGCCTACCTCATGTTCGGGCACCTCCAGCAGCGCGTGCTGCTGTGGCTGCACCCGTTCTCCCAGCAGGCGCTGCAGGTCAGCGACCAGCTCGTGCTGGGACTGATGGGTATGGCGAGCGGCGGGCTCTTCGGGACCGGCCTGGGCCGCGGCCACCCCAACTTCACCTACTTCGCCGAGAGCGACTTCATCTACCCGAGCATGGGTGAGGAGCTGGGCCTGTTCGGGCTGTTCGCGCTCCTC
>DASSPC010000387.1:0-5445 GCA_035699865.1 Oryzihumus sp.
CAGGCGCAGCGACCCGCGACGCAGCTCGGAGCCGGGGACGTGGGAGTTCAGCCGCCACGGGGTGCCGGCCAGCCGCCGGGCCTGCAGCTCGCGGGCTGCCGCGACCCGGCGGGCCACGTCTGCCGTGGGCTCACCGGGCTCCCCTGCCAGGGCCGCTCGGGACACCGCACGCACCGGCAGCTGCAGGTCCACCCGGTCGAGGACCGGACCCGCGATCTTGCCGAGGTAGGCCCGCCGCGCCATCGGCGTGCAGGAGCAGTCCGCGCCCTTGCCGAAGCCCAACCCGCAGGGGCAGGGGTTGGCGGCCATGACCAGCTGGAACCGTGCCGGGTAGGTCACCACCCCCGAGGCCCGCGCCACGACGACGCGCCCGGCCTCGACCGGCTGGCGCAGCGCCTGGAGCACGTTGGTGCGGAACTCCGGTCCCTCGTCCAGGAACAGGACCCCGTGGTGGGCCTGGCTGATGGCGCCGGGACGGATGACCCCGCTGCCGCCCCCGATGATCGCGGGCATCGAGGCGCCGTGGTGCGGGGCGACGAACGGGGGCCGGCGCACGAGCGCTCCCTCATCGGGGAGGACGCCGAGCACCGACTGGATCGCCGTGACCTCCAGCGCCTGGTCGTGGTCCAGCTCCGGCAGCAGGCCGGGGAGCCGTTCGGCGAGCATCGTCTTGCCGGCGCCAGGCGGACCGACCATGAACACGTGGTGCCCGCCGGCCGCCGCGATCTCCAGCGCCAGCCGCGCCTCGTCCTGCCCGACGACGTCGCGCAGGTCCGGCGGGGGTGCCGGGGCCGGCTCGGCCACGGCCACGACCTCCGGCTCCTCGGGACGGCCACCGCGGCCGAGGACGACGTAGCGCTGCACCAGCTCGGCGAGGGTCCTCACCGGGTGGACGCGCACGTCCGGCACCAGGGCCGCCTCGGCGGCGTTGGCGGCCGGGACCACGACCTCACGCACCCCTGTCCGGGCGGCGGCGAGCACGGCCGGGAGCACGCCGCGCACCGGGCGGACGGTGCCGTCGAGGGCCAGCTCCCCCAGGTGCACCACGTCCTCCACGACCCGGCCCGGCAGCGCGCCGGCGGCCGCGAGCACCGCGACCGCGATGGGCAGGTCGAAGCCGGAGCCTGCCTTGGGCAGCGAGGCCGGCGACAGGTTGACCGTGACCCGGCGGTGGGGCACGGGCACCCCCGAGTTGGACGCCGCGGCGCGGATCCGGTCCGGTGACTGCTTGCAGGCCGCGTCGGGCAGTCCGCTCACGGCGAACTGCGGCAGCCCCTGCGCGAAGTCGGCCTCCACCTCGACCATGGCGCCCTCGATGCCGGAGAGGGCCACCGACCGGGTGCGTCCGAGCGTCATGCCCACACCCCCACGAGGTGGTCGACCACGGCCGGACCGCGCCGCGGGCGCAGCACTCCGATCACGTCGATGCGCACGTCGCGGGCACCGACCTCGTGGTCGGCCAGCCAGCACGCCGCAAGCCGGCGCAGCCGGGCTGCCTTGCGCCAGGTCACCGCCTCGACCGGGCTGCCGAACGCGGTGCTGCGTCGGGTCTTGACCTCACAGACCACCAGGCAGTCGCCGTCCAGCGCGACGATGTCGATCTCGCCCTGGTCGCAGCGCCAGTTGCGGTCGACCACCTCCAACCCCGCCTCGGTGAGGTAGCGCGCGGCCAGCCGCTCGCCATACGCACCGACGGCACTGGCGACCCGGTGCGGCATGCCGCCGGTCGCGCTCCCCTGACCCGTCGCCCCCACGGCAACCACCTCCGGCCACCGATGCTGGCCGCCACGGCCACCCGGCGACAGGGACGGCGAGAGACCTGTGGACGGTGGGACGACCCGCGACCCCCCATGTGGACAACCGGCTCAGCCGCGGGCGTCCTCCGCGACCCCGCGCGCGGACAGCAGCGCGGAGCGCTGGAACGCATAGCCCACCATCCACGTCGGCTCGACCCGGCAGTAGACGATGTCCTCCCCCCAGCTCGACGGGGAGCTGCCGTAGTGGGCCGTCAGGTGCGCCTCGACCTCCGCGCGGTCTGGGTGGTCCGGCCCGAGGAACTCCACGTGGCCGTGCGTGAACACCCCCAGGTCGTCCCCCTCGAGGTATGCGGCGCTGGTCGCCGGCCGCGCGCGCAGGTGCCGGGCCTTGTGCGCGGAGCCGCTGGTGGTGAAGACCCAGCGCCCGTGCAGCAGGTGCCCGTCGAGGCCACTGATCCGGGGCTCCCCGGCGGCGGTCACCGTCGCCACGGCGAGGGTGCGCATGCCGGTGAGCAGCCCGGTCAGCTCGCGGGCGGTCAGGGTGCGCTCGTCGGTGATGATGCCGCGCAGGTGGCCCCCGGCGCCGGCGTGGGACCGGTCGAGCAGGGACTGGAGCCGGTCGAGGTCGGCTGGTGTCTCGAGCATGTCCCGATCATGCCCACGAGCGCCGACAAGGAGCAGCCCCACGGACCCGCCGGCACCGACGGCCGGGCTCAGCCGGAGAAGCCACCCTCCTTGGGCAGCTCGAGGTCGCTCTTGGCCAGCTCCTCGACGTTGACGTCCTTGAACGTCACGACGCGCACGTTCTTGACGAACCGGGCCGGGCGGTAGACGTCCCACACCCACGCGTCGGCCATGGTCACGTCGAAGTAGACGTCGCCGCCGTCGTTGCACACCTTCACGTCGACGGAGTTGGCGAGGTAGAACCGGCGCTCGGTCTCCACCACGTGGGAGAACAGGCCGACGACGTCGCGGTACTCCCGGTAGAGCTGCAGCTCCATCTCGGTCTCGTACTTCTCGAGGTCCTCGGCACTCATACGACGCTCATCTCCACGGTCTCCGGCGGGGTGCTGCTGCCCTCATCATCCCCCACCGGGCCCGCCTCGGGGTCCGTCTGCGCCGGCACCACGCCGGGCAGCCGCCAGGACCGGCGGTGGTGCTCGCAGGGACCGTGCTGCTCGAGCGCGGCGAGGTGCTCGGGCGCGGAGTAGCCCTTGTTGAGCTCCCAGCTGTAGGCCGGGGACCCGGCGGCGAGCCGCACCATGATCGCGTCACGCTCGACCTTGGCCAGCACGCTGGCAGCGGCCACCGACGAGCACTTCATGTCGGCCTTGACCATCGTGGTCACCGGCGGCGTGGCAGGGCCGGTCCCGTCGTCGAGCAGGCCGAGCAGACCCACCCGCTCGGGGTCGGTGAGCCAGTCGTGGTTGCCGTCGAGGATGACCAGGTCCGGGGTCACGGGCAGCGCGGCCAGCGCCCGGGTGCCGGCCAGCCGCAGCGCGGCCATGATGCCGATCGCGTCGATCTCCTCCGGGGAGGCGTGCCCGACGGCATGGGCCAGCGCCCAGCGCTCGATCCTGGGCACCATCCGCTCGCGCGCGAGGTGGGTGAGCAGCTTGGAGTCCTTGACGCCCTGCGGCGCGGTGCGGCAGGTCTCGTCGATGACGACGACACCCACGCTGACCGGCCCGGCCAGCGCGCCCCGGCCGACCTCGTCCATGCCGGCCAGGACGCGGTGACCCTGCCGTTGCAGCTCGCGCTCGACCCGCAGTGAGGGCTTCCGGCTCGCGGTCGCCCCGCCCATCAGTGCCCCGAGGCTGCGGTCTGCGGCGGCGGCACCTTGGCGAACGTCGCCGTGGGCCGGCTCAGCCAGGACCAGTCCGAGATGGGCCAGACCACGGACAGGGCCCGCCCGACGATCTTGGACTCCGGCACCGACCCGGTCTTGCCCCCGTCGCCGTTGTCGTGGAACCGGGAGTCGGAGGAGTCGGAGCGGTGGTCGCCCATCACCCACACCCGCCCGGCGGGCACGGTGATGTCGAACTCCTGCCGGCTCGGCTCGTCGCCCGGCTTGATGTAGGGCTCGTTCAGCGGCGCGCCGTTGACGGTGATGCGGTGCTGGTCGTCGCAGCACACCACGTGGTCGCCGGGCAGGCCGATGACCCGCTTGATGAGGTGGTTGCCCTCGTCGGTGGGCAGCAGGCCCACGAAGGTCAGGGTGTTGTGGACGGCCGCGCCGACCGGCCCGCGCTGCACCGGCACCGGCTCGCCGAGCCAGTTGGCCGGGTCCTCGAACACGATGACGTCGCCGCGCTGCAGGGCGAACGGCCCCGGGGTGAGCTTGCTGACGATGACCCGGTCGCCGTTGACGAGGGTGTTCTCCATCGACCCGGAGGGGATGTAGAACGCCTGCATCAGCCAGGTCTTGACCACCAGGGACAGGACCAGGGCCATGCCGACGACGATCGCGGCCTCCTTGACCGCGGAGAGCACGGCGCGTCCGGGGCCCTGCCGGCGGTCGCCGGGGCCGATCTCGTAGACCGTCTCCTCGTGCTCGTAGTCGTCGTGCTCGAGGTCGTCGTGGGCCCCGACCGCCGGAGCGTCAGCCGCCGGAGCGTCGGGTGCGGGCGCGTCGGCCGGCACCTCGGCGGAGCGGTCGACGGGCGTCCGTC
Organism: Oryzihumus sp.; assembly: GCA_035699865.1. GTDB lineage: Bacteria > Actinomycetota > Actinomycetes > Actinomycetales > Dermatophilaceae > Oryzihumus. The sequence goes on from DASSPC010000387.1 coordinate 4,430, forward strand.
CGGGCGGTCCGTGAGGCATGGGCTCCTGGACGTCCTCGGGGAGGTCGGGGCGAGGGTTCTCGGTCACGTTCACCGCTGGCCCAGGGCAGCCGGGATGCCGGCCAGCTCGCCGGGCGAGCTCAGCGTCGCCGTCCGGCCCAGGGGCCAGTACACGAGCGCCGCACGCCCGATCACGTCATCCAGCCGCACCATTCCTCCTCCGGGGTCGCCCAGGTGGGCGCGTGAGTCTGCCGAGTCGCTGCGGTGGTCACCCATGACCCAGATGTGTCCCGCCGGGACGGTGACGTCGAAGGTCAGGTCGCTGGGCTTGTCGCCGGGGTAGAGGTAGGGCTCGTGCACGGCCACCCCGTTGACGCGCAGGGCCCCCTGTGCGTCACAGCAGACGACGTGGTCGCCGGCGACGCCGACGACCCGCTTGACGTAGTCGCTCTCGTGCGTCTGGACGGACAGCAGCGAGGCCACGCCGCTCACGACCCTGGTGACCAGACCGGTCGGCGCCGGCCCGGTGGAGCCGCCGGCGGCGAACGTGGTGCTGCCGTCGAACACGACGACGTCCCCCCGGTGCACGGCCCCCACCCTGGTCACCATGATCCGGTCACCGGGCTGCAGCGTGGGCTGCATCGAGGCGGACGGCACGTAGAACGACTGGACGAGAAAACCCCGGACCACCAGCGTCACCAGCAGCGCGACGACCACCACGACCAGCCAGCGCAGTCGCGGGGCGTGACGTGGCGCGACCTCCCGCCCAGCGGGGGTCGTCGTCGTGTCGGCAGGTGCCGTGGGCGGTCCGGGGTTCATCGGTCCCGAGCCTAGTCTGCGAGCCTGTGAAGGCACGCGCAGGCGGAGTCGTCGATGTCGACCTGGCCTCAGCGGGCCGGGGTCGTCTCGCGCTTCTCCTTGATCTTGGCGGCCTTGCCGCGCAGGTCGCGCAGGTAGTACAGCTTGGCGCGACGGACGTCACCGCGGGTCATGACCTCGATCTTGTCGATGATCGGGGTGTGCACCGGGAAGGTGCG
>DASSPC010000388.1:0-2013 GCA_035699865.1 Oryzihumus sp.
CACGGCGTCGCGCGCGGTGAGGAAGAGCACCGGCACGTTGGGGTTGTCCGCGCGCATCCGGCGCAGCACCTCCATGCCGTCGAAGTCCGGCAGCATCATGTCGAGCGCGACCGCGTCGGGCTGGAAGTCGCGGGCGGCGCGCACCGCCGCCATGCCGGTGCTCGCCGATCGCACCTCCCAGCCCTCGTAGCGCAGGGCCATGCTGAGCAGCTCGGTGAGGTTGTTCTCGTCGTCGACGACGAGGACGCGCACCGGGGCACCGTCGAAACGACGCAGCGGGGCGGACGCAGGGCGGGTGGTCGACTGGCTCATGACGCTCAGTGAAGCGGGATTACCTGAAGACACCATCGCGAGTTCCTGTACATACCCTGTGAACGCTCTGTGGTGGGGTCTCAGCGACCCGACACGACCGTCACAGTCCCGTCACAGGCCTGCGGCCCAGTCTCGACGGCGATGACCCCGCCACCGAGGAGACCCACCATGAGTGCTTCGTCCCCGCAGACACCCTGGGCCCACAGCCCCACCGCGGAGCTGCCCACCGCCGCCACCCGCCCGATCGCCGCCGATCCGGTCGAGGTCGACACCCTCACGTATGCCGGGTCGCCGGCTTCCCCGGTTGTCGCGCCGTCCGGTGCTGCTGCCGGGACCGTGCAGGAGGCGGCCCCGGAGCAGGCAGGAGCGATCGCGGCCGGGGAGGTGGGCCAGCCGGCGAACCCGGCCGTGCCGGCGCCGCCCGCCGTCCAGCCCCCGGTCTGGTCCGGCCGCAAGACCGCCATCGCCGCGGCCCTGGCCATCGGCTTCGCCGCGGTCGGCGCGGTCGGCGCCGCCGCGGTGATCGGGGACCAGAGCCAGACCCAGTCCGGCCCCGGCGGCCAGGTCGGCCCCGGTCGGGGCGGGCAGTTCGGTCCGGGCGGGCAGCGCCAGTTCGGCCGTGGTGGTCAGTTCGGCCCCGGTGGTCAGTTCGGCCCCGGTGGCGGGCCGGGTCAGCTCGGCCCGAGTCCGGGCGGTCAGCTCGGCCCGGGCGGCCAGCTCGGCCAGCTCCCCGGCGCGCAGCAGGGCCAGAGCGGCCAGCTGCCGGGCGTCCCGGGCCAGGACCCCCAGGGCAAGACCGGCTCGATCACGGGGCAGACGACATGAGCCCCCGGGGGTGGCTGCGCGCGCACCAGCCCCGGCGGGCCGGGCGCTCGACGGCGACGCGGCACGCGGCATACAAGGACCTTGGCGTGCTGCCCGTCTGTGGCGGCAGCGTGCGGCCGCTGGCCTCGCAGCGGGAGCGGGCCGCGCGCGGGTAGTGCCGCCTGCGCGGAGCAGGTCGTCGCTGCCGGCGCGGCGGTCAGCCCCGCGCCCCGCCGAGGCCGAGGACGACCGCCAGGCCGAGCGCGCTGCGCGGGTCGTACGGCCCGCGCCACAGCCCGCCGTGGACTGCGCCGAAGGCCTCGTCCTGCCACGGGTGCTCGTGCGCCGGCGTGCCGGCGCGCAGGTCATGCACGAGCAGTGCGGCCATGAGCACGTTGCTCGTGGCCGGCTCGAACACCTCGATGCCGAACCGGTGGGCGCCGGCGTAGGCCGCGGCCAGGGCCCGGTTCTTGAGCACGGAGCGGGTCCGGGTGGGCGGGGCCACCTTCAGGGACACCACGCTGCCCGCCGCGCGGGCGGTCGTGGCGCGCCATCGCTGCAGCCGCTTGGCCAGGGCGTAGTTGGGGCCCTGCTGGGGGACCAGGCTGTCGTTGACGCCGGGGTCGGCGCCGGGTGCGTAGTTGCGGCGCAGCAGCCGGCCCCCGCTGAGCACCCGCAGCGGCTGGCGCAGCAGGGTGCGTGCCCCGGCGTGGTCGTAGGCATAGCTCGACCGGGCCACCGCGTCGGCGGGCACGGCGAACACGTCGGTGGGCGTGGCCAGGAAGGCCAGCGCCACGTCGTCGCGGCGACGCTGGAGCTCCACGGTCAGGGCGTCGACGGCCATTGCCACGCGGACGTTGGTCGCGCCGTCGGCGTAGACGTAGTTGCCCAGCACCA
>DASSPC010000389.1:0-2590 GCA_035699865.1 Oryzihumus sp.
CGCGCGCTGGGCCTCGCGGTTGTCCTGGCGCTCGCGCAGCGCGTGGCGCTTGTCGTACTGCTTCTTGCCCTTGGCCAGCGCGATCTCGACCTTGGCCCGGCCGTCCTTGAAGTACAGCGACAGCGGCACGATCGTGTGCCCGGCCTCGCGGGTCTTGATGATCAGCTTGTGGATCTCGTCCTTGTTGAGCAGCAGCTTGCGCCGGCGCCGGGCCGCGTGGTTGGTCCACGTGCCCTGGGAGTACTCCGGGATGTAGACGTTCTCCAGCCAGATCTCGCCGTCGTACTCGCTGGCGAACCCGTCGATGAGGGACGCCCGGCCGGCCCGCAGCGACTTCACCTCGGTGCCGGTCAGGACGAGACCGGCCTCGAAGGTGTCCTCGATGAGGTAGTCGTGACGCGCCTTGCGGTTGCTCGCAACCAGCTTGCGTCCCTGCTCCTTGGCCACCGTCGCCGTCCCTTTCCTCGCGTGCCTGAACCGCGGGGTAACGCTACCTGTCCGGGATGGGAGGCAGCGACGGCCTTTCGCCAGTATGCCGGGTGGCCGGCTCCCGGCCTCAGAGCCAGATGCGCGGGTTGACCGGGGTGCCGTCCTGCCGGGTCTCGAAGTGCAGGTGGCAGCCGGTCGACATGCCGGTGGTGCCGGAGTAGGCGATGACCTGCCCGCGGCTGACGTGCCCGCCGGTGACGACCCAGCTCGACAGGTGGTTGTAGGTGGTCGTGAGGTCGACGCCGCGGACGATGCCGTGGTCGACGACCAGCTGGTTGCCATAGCCGCCTGAGGCCGACTCCGGCACCGCCATGATCACGTCGCCGGACGCGGCCGCGTGCACGGGCGTGCCGCAGTCGACCGCGAAGTCGAGGCCGGCGTGCAGCTGGTAGCGCTGGGCGACCGGGTCGAAGCGCATGCCGAACTCCGAGGAGGTCGGCCCGTCGACCGGGTAGCTGAGGAACCCGCCGCTGGACGGGATGCCCGGTGCGGGCGCCTGGTGGGCGCGGCGGCGGGCGGCTGCGGCGCGCGCGGCGGCGAGCTTGGCCGCCCGGGCCCGCGCGGCGAGGATCGCGGCCAGCCGGTTGGACTGGGCCTGCATCTTGCGCAGGTTCTCGGACTCGCGGGCCTTCTTGACGGCCACGGCGGCGGCGTACTTCTTCTGCGCCGCCTGCAGCAGGTCGAGCCGCTGCTTGGCCCTGGCCGCCACGTCGCGCGCGGCCTGGGCCGCGGCGACGGCGTTCTCGGCCTGGATCTTGAGGATGGCCACCTGGCGGCGCACCGCGGACAGGTGGAACTGGACCGCCTTGCCCTCGGCCTCCTGGGTGGACAGCCGGCGCAGGGCGCCGTTCTGCAGGCGCATGACCGTGTCGACGAGCACCACCCGGGTGGCGAAGTCGTCGGGGCTGGTGGCGTTGAGCGCGACGGCCAGCTCGCCCATCCCACCCTGCTGGTAGCTGCGGCGGGCCAGGTCACCGATGAGGTCGCTGGTCTGCTGGGTGTCCCTGGCGTTGGTCGCGAGCACGTCGGCCGCCTTGGCCTCGTTGGCCCTGGCGACGGCCAGCTGCTCGGCGACCTGCTGGTTGTGCTGCTCGGCCGCCACGACCTTGGCCTGCGCGGCGGCCAGCTCACGCTGGGCGATCGGCAGCTCGGCCTGGGTGCGCTTGAGCGCGAGGAAGGCGTCGGCGAGGTCCTTGGTGGTCTCGCCGAGCTGGCTCCGCAGGGCTGCGATCTGCTTGTCCAGCCGGGCCTTGTCACCGCGAGTGTCGGCGTTGCCGACCGGGGCGAGAGCGAGCCCGGCACCCATCGCGAGGACGGTCAGCAGCACGACCCACCGGCCACGGCGGAACCGGCGGGTGGGCGTCGTCTCGGGGGGTAGCGCGCTCATCGGCAACATTGCTACCACAGGTCACACCAGCCACAGGGGCATTCGCCCGGCGAGTTGACGATCTCTTGACCTGGCCCGCCCGGTCCCGGGCATGCGGCATACCGGCCGGGCGGGACCCTCGAGCCGGCGGCTCAGACCCGCAGGTAGCGGCGCAGGGTGAACCAGGACGTGACCATCGCCAGGGCCGCACCACTCCCGACCAGCCACGGCGTCATGGCCCACACGTCACCGACGCCGACGAACCCGATCGGCAGGATCGTGGCCAGGAAGCCGGTCACGCCGTAGTGCACCGTCGCCCACAGCAGCCCGACCGCGAGGGCGCAGCCGACGAGGGTGGCGATGACCGTCTCCATGATGAACGGCAGCTGGATGACGAAGGCCGAGGCGCCGACCAGGCGCATGATGCCGGTCTCGCGGCGGCGGCTGAACGCCGTCTGCCGGATCGTGGTGACCATGAGCAGGATGGCGCACAGCACCATCGCCCCGGACAGGCCGACCGCGCACAGGCTCATGATGTTGAGCGCGGTGAAGAACTTGTCGAGCAGGGCGCGCTGGTCCTGGACCTGCTCCACCCCGGGGGCGCCCTGGAAGGAGCTGGAGATGACGGCGTACTTGCTGGGGTCGGACAGCCGCACCCGGTAGCTCTCGGGCATCTGGTCGGGCTTGACGTTGTCGACGATCGGGCTGTTCTTGAACTGCACCTTGAACCGCTGG
>DASSPC010000390.1:0-14916 GCA_035699865.1 Oryzihumus sp.
TCCTCCATGTGCAGCAGTCGCGAGGACTCCTCCTCGGTCAGCTTGAACACGGGGATGCCGGTGCTGGCGGCGAGGACCTCGGCGATGAGCTCCTCGTCGACCTCGGCCACGACGTCCATGTCGCCGGTCTTCCACTGCTTCTCGCGCTCGGCCTTCTGGGCCAGCAGCTTCTTCTCGTCGTCACGCAGCGAGGCGGCCTTCTCGAAGTCCTGCGCGTCGATCGCGGACTCCTTCTCGCGGCGCACGTGGGCGATCCGCTCGTCGAACTCGCGCAGGTCCGGCGGCGCGGTCATCCGGCGGATGCGCAGTCGCGCGCCCGCCTCGTCGATGAGGTCGATCGCCTTGTCCGGCAGGAAGCGGTCGTTGATGTAGCGGTCGGCCAGGTTGGCCGCGCTGACGAGGGCGCCGTCGGTGATGGACACCCGGTGGTGCGCCTCGTAGCGGTCCCGCAGGCCCTTGAGGATCTCGATCGCGTGGGCGAGGTTGGGCTCGGCCACCTGGATCGGCTGGAACCGGCGCTCGAGGGCCGGGTCCTTCTCGATGTGCTTGCGGTACTCGTCCAGCGTCGTCGCGCCGATGGTCTGCAGCTCACCGCGGGCCAGCATCGGCTTGAGGATGCTCGCCGCGTCGATCGCGCCCTCGGCGGCACCGGCACCGACGAGGGTGTGGATCTCGTCGATGAACAGGATGATGTCGCCGCGGGTGCGGATCTCCTTCAGGACCTTCTTCAGGCGCTCCTCGAAGTCACCGCGGTAGCGGCTGCCGGCGACGAGCGCGCCGAGGTCGAGGGTGTAGATCTGCTTGTCCTTGAGCGTCTCGGGCACCTCGCCCTTGACGATGTCCTGGGCCAGGCCCTCGACGACGGCGGTCTTGCCGACGCCGGGCTCGCCGATCAGGATCGGGTTGTTCTTGGTGCGGCGGGACAGCACCTGCATGACCCGCTCGATCTCCTTGGCGCGACCGATGACCGGGTCGAGCTTGCCCTCGCGGGCCGCCTGGGTCAGGTTGCGGCCGAACTGGTCGAGCACCAGCGATCCCGAGGGCGTGCCCTCGGTGGGGCCGCCGGCGGTCTGGGGCTCCTTGCCCTGGTAGCCGGACAGCAGCTGGATGACCTGCTGGCGCACACGGTTGAGGTCGGCGCCAAGCTTGACGAGCACCTGCGCCGCCACGCCCTCACCCTCGCGGATGAGGCCGAGCAGGATGTGCTCGGTGCCGATGTAGTTGTGACCGAGCTGCAGCGCCTCGCGCAGGGACAGCTCGAGGACCTTCTTGGCCCGGGGGGTGAAGGGAATGTGCCCGGACGGGGCCTGCTGACCCTGGCCGATGATCTCCTGGACCTGCTCACGCACGGCGTCGAGGGAGATACCCAGACTCTCGAGTGCCTTGGCAGCGACACCCTCGCCCTCGTGGATCAGGCCGAGCAGGATGTGCTCGGTCCCGATGTAGTTGTGGTTGAGCATGCGCGCCTCTTCCTGCGCCAACACCACAACCCGACGGGCCCGGTCGGTGAACCGTTCGAACATCGCTATCTCTCCTCGCTATCGAGACACCTCGATGCTATCTGTGCTGCACGACATCACGGCACCCGTCGAGGGCACCTGATGCGTGATCGGGACAACGGCTCCGCTCGTCGCGGTGTTCCTCGCCTTGAGTCCCATTCGCTCATGTTCGCCCACGGCGTACGGATTGGCCCGAACCGTCCCACTCCGTGACCCAGAGTGTGTCGGGTCCTGACCCTCCGCGCCGGGACTTCACGGTTCCTTGCGGATCACTTGAGGCAACCGGGCGCGTGGCCTGCGCGTCCCATCGGCATGGTGCGCCGCTCCCTGCTCCTGCCCCTGCTCATCCCGCTGCTGCTCCTGGCCGCCTGCGGCCAGCAACGCGTCGGTATGCCGGGCGGCGGGGGCAGCGGCGACGGCGGCTTCCAGCAGCGCGCCACGGCGGTCGCGCGTGCCTGGCGGCTCCACCCGCCGGACCAGGACTGGGCGCACGGCTTCGTCCCGCTCCAGGACCTCACCCTGCCCCCGGTCGACGGGTTCCCCGACGTCGCGACCAAGCAGGCCTTCCTGGCCGGCCTGTTCCGGCTGAAGGGCACGCTGCCGGACACCCCGGCGTCGGGGTCGGTGCGGTTCCCGGACGGCAGCCTGCTGCGGGTGCCCGTGGTCGGGGCGCGCACGGCCTACCGGCTGATGGACCGCGGCGGCGCGGCCTGCGACGGGCCCACAACCCCACCGCCCGCCCGGGACACCCAGCCGGCCCCGCCGTCGGCAGCGTCCCCGGGCGGGGTCACGTCCACCAGCCTCGGCCCGTGCACGGCGCTGACGGTGACCGGCGCGCGGCTGTCGAGCGCGCCGCTGCGCACCAGCCGGGGCGTGGCGACGGTGCCGGTGTGGCTGTTCTCCGTGGAGGGGCTGCCCCTGCCGGTGGGCCGGGTGGCGGTCTCCCCCGACGCGGTGGGCCAGGCCCCGGAGCCGCCGGCGCTGCCGTCCCTGCCCGCGGACACCCGGCTGGTGGCGGCCCAGGACCTCACCGGCGTCGGCGGGCAGTCGCTGCGCTTCCGGGTTGGTGTCAGCCCGTGCGACCAGGACGTGCGGGGACGGGTGCTCGAGGCCGACGGCGTCGTGGTGGTCGGCGCCTCCGTCACGCACGGCAACGACGGGTCGGCCTGCCCGGCGGTGATGATGCTGCAGCCGGAGCGCGTGACCCTGGGCGCCCCGCTCGGCGGGCACCTCGTGGTCGACGTGGTCACCGGCCGCCCGATGGCGCTGAACCCGGCGACTCAGGCCCGCTGACCCGGCCGCGACGGCAGGCACAGGCGGGTGCCGTCTGGCACCGCCCGGGCACCACAGGCGGCGAGCCGGTGCGCGAGCCCGGCGCCGGGCGGGTTGAAGTGGCTCAGGTGGACGGCGACCACGTCGGTGCGGTCGGTGACGGCGCCGACGCGGCGCAACGCGTCCACGGTCCGGGCGAACGAACCGAAGGTGAGGTGGTCGCCCGGCAGGTCCACCCGGTCGCCGAAGGTCTGCTCGAGCAGCAGCAGGTCGAGACCGGCGCCCGCGAGCGCCTCGACCGTCCCTTCCGGCAGCTCGGCGGTGTCGGTGGCGTAGAGCAGCCGCTGCCCGGCGGGCCCGGTGACCTCGTAGAGCACGGCTTCGCCCGGCGCACCGTGGTTGGCGGCCAGGACGCGCACCTCGTGCCCGGCCACCTGGTGCGACTCGCCGGCCCCGACGGCCACGAGCTCGACCCGGTCCTGGCCGGGGGCCAGCCACGGCGCGCACGCCTCGACCACCGGCGGCGGGCCGAGGACCTGCAGCCGCCGGTCGGTCACCCAGCCGCGGTAGAGCAGAACCGCCGGGTCGAGGTGGTCGGGGTGGGCGTGGGTGACGAGCACCGCCTCCAGGCCGCTCACGTCGACCCCGGCACGCAGCGCCTGACGGGGGGCCTCCGGCCCGCAGTCGAGCAGCAGCCGGCCGTCGACCAGGGCGCTGGTCTGGGCGCGCAGCTCCCCCGCCGCGACCGCGTGCCGGCAGGAGGCGCAGTCGCAGAAGGGGTTGGGCCACCCGTCCGCCGCGCCGGTCCCGAGCAGGGTGACGGTCATCGGGTCCTCGGCGCTCACGCGCGCAGCCTGCCACGCCCCCTCACACGGGGCGCCGCTGTCCCCCAGCGACGATCGGCGCGGCGGTTCAGACGCAAAGGTGGCCCGAGGTGCGGCGACGATCGTCGCGCGGCGCGGGCGGTCAGGCGTGCACGCGGCTGCGGTGCATCCCGGCCTGCACCCGGCACAGGCCGCGGGCTGCCGGCGGCGCCCAGCGGTTGAGCCGCCACAGCAGGTGCGCCAGGGCCCCGACCGGGATGACGGCCTGGTTGCGCTCCAGCCCGCGGACGGCTCGCGCTGCGACGGTCTGGGCGCTGAGGAACCGCGGCTGCATCCGCCGCACCTCCTGGCGCACGCTGCCCCCGGTGATGGACGGCGGCGCCCCGAAGACCTCGTCCAGCAGCGGGGTGTCGACGAATGCGGGGCAGAGCACGCTGACACCGATGCCCAGGGCCGCGGCCTCGGCACGCAGGCCGGTGGACAGCCCCACCACCGCATGCTTGGTCGTGGTGTACGGCAGCATCGCCGGCGCCGGGATGAGCCCGGCGAGCGAGGCGGTGTTGAGGATCTGGCCACGCCGGCGCTCACTCATGTGCGGGTAGACCGCACGCACCCCGTTGACGACGCCGCCGAGGTTGACCGCCAGGGCACGGTCCCAGTGCCGCTCGTCGAGCTCCTCGAGCAGGCCGCCGAGCGCGATGCCGGCGTTGTTGACCATGACGTCGACCGGTCCGCGGTCGGCCTCGGTGCGGTCGACCACGTCGCGGACCTGCTCGAAGGAGCTGACGTCGACGGTGGCCGGCTCAGCCGACCCGGGACCGGCGGCGGTCAGCTCCGTGGCCGCCCGGGTCGCTCGGTCGCCGTCGAGGTCGGCGACCACGACGTGACTGCCGCGCGCGACGAGCTCGGTGGCGATGGCCCGGCCGATGCCGGAGGCACCGCCGGTGACGATGCTGACGCGGGGACGGAAGGGGGCGCGGGGCACGGCAGGCTCCTGTCAGTGGGCCGAGGGGTCGGTGGTCGGGTCAGGATCGGTCGGCGGGGACCGGTTCCGCGCCGGCCGGCTCGGTGGCGGGCGCGCCGTCGCCCGGTGGGCGCGGCGCGACGGCGGCGAAGTCGGCCCGGTCCAGCCGGCGGGTGCGCCACCAGTAGCTCAGCGTCGAGCCGGGCCAGACCGTGGTGTTGTTGCCGAACCGGTCGAGGTACCAGCTCCTGCAGCCGGACGCCCAGACCGTGCCCCGGCTGCGCGTGCGCATCTCGCGGGTGAAGCGCTCCTGCGCCGCGTCGGTGACCACGACCGGCCCGCGCCGGCGCCGGGCGTGGTCGAGGGCCTGGAGCACGTAGCCGGTGGCCCACTCGATCATCATCACCACGGAGGTGTGGCCCAGTCCGGTGTTCGGCCCGAGCAGGAAGTACAGCTGCGGGAAGCCGGCCGTGGTCACCCCGAGGTGGGTGCGCATCCCGCCCGACCACGCCTGCTCCAGCGACTGCCCGCCGAGGCCGCGCACGTCCAGGCGGTCGTAGCTGCCGGTGACGCTGAACCCGGTGCCGAGCACGATCGCGTCGACCTCGCGGCGTGTGCCGTCCGCCGTGACCACGGCGCCCGGCTCGACCCGCGTGATGGCGTCGGTCACCAGCTCGACGTCGTCGCGGTCGAACGCCGCCCAGTAGTCGTTGGAGATGAGGATCCGCTTGCAGCCGATGGTGTAGTCGGGGGTGAGCGCGGCCCGCACCTGCGGGTCGCGGACGGACTTCTCCAGGTGCCGCCTGGCGACCCGCTCGACGAGCTTCATCGCCGCCGGGTAGCGCGAGAACGCCAGCACCCGGGACTCCAGCTCCCAGTAGGTCGCCCACCGCACCGCCCGCTGCAGACCGGGTATCCGGCGGTACGCCGCCTTCCGCACCGCCCCCAGCTCGCGGTCGCGCTTGGGCAGGATCCACGCCGGGGTCCGCTGGAAGACGTGCACCTGGGCGGCGCGCGGCGCGAGCGCCGGGACGAGCTGCACCGAGCTCGCGCCCGTGCCGACCACGGCGACCCGCCGGCCGGTGAGCCCGTCGTCTCCCTCGGGCCAGCGCGCCGAGTGGTGCACCGGGCCGCCGAAGGAGGCGAGCCCCGGGATGTCGGGCAGGGAGGGCTCGTGCAGGGCGCCGATGCCCAGCACCACGGCGTCGGCGGTCCACTGCCGGCCGTCCGCGGCGGTGGCGGTCCAGCGCGCGGAGGGCTCGTCGTACACGAGGGAGCGCAGGTCGGCCCCGAACCGCAGGTGGCGCTCGACGTCGTGCTCGCGGGCGCAGCGGCGCAGGTAGTCCCAGATCTCGCCGGCCGGGGCGAACTCCCGGGACCAGGAGGGGTTCTGGGCGAAGGAGAAGCTGTAGAGCCGGGACGGCACGTCGCAGGCGCACCCGGGGTAGCGGTTGTCGCGCCAGGTGCCGCCGACGTCCTGCGCCTTCTCCAGTACGACGTAGTCGTCCTCGCCGCGCTGGGACAACCGGATCGCCATGCCCAGGCCGGAGAAGCCGGTGCCGACGACGATCACGCGGTGGTGCGGCACGGTCGCCATGTCAGGCCTCCTGACCGGCGTCGACGCGGCTGCCGCGCGACAGCCGGAGCAGGTGGGCGGTCACCGTCTCGGTGCGTTCGAGCGGCAGCATGTGGCCGGCACCGTCGAGCACCTCGTGGTGGGCATGGGGCAGGGCCTGCGCGATCACGGCCGAGAAGCGAGGCGGCGTGAGCTTGTCGGCGGACCCGACGAGGACGGCGGTCGGCACGTCCGCGAGCACCGGCAGCGCATCGAGCTCGTGGTGCGCGCTGAGGGCGAGGAAGAACCGGCCGATGGTCGCCGCCGGGTTGGCGGTGATGACCCGGTGCGTGCTGCTCACGTCGGACTCGTCGGCACCCCGGCCGAACAGCAGCGCACGGGAGCCATCGAGGCGCTGGCCGCGGACCCTGACCCGGCCCGGCAGGGCGGCCAGGAGGCGCATCAGCCAGGGCAGGGCGCGCGCCGCCACCCGCCGCAGACGGGGCGGCGCGCCGGAGGCGGACGCGAAGTGGCCGGCATCCTCCTGCGCCAGCGAGGCGGCGGTCGAGACCAGCCCCACGCCGGCCACGCGGTCGCGGACCACGCCGGGGTGGGCGCCGGCCATCGCCAGGATGGACATGCCACCCATCGAGTGCCCGGCCAGGACGAGCGGCCCGGACGGGGCGAGCTGCCCGATGACGCAGGCGAGGTCGTCGCCGAGGCGGCGGATGGTGGGCCGGCGGGCGCCGCGGCCCGACGCGCCGTGCCCGCGCTGGTCGTACCGGACGACGCGCAGGGCCGGGTCGGCGGCGCTCAGGGCGCGGGCCACCCGGTCCCACGAGGAGTGGTCCAGGGTCCAGCCATGGGCGAGGACGACGGTGACCTGCGAGCCCTCGTTGGGGTCAAGGCCCGCGCCAGGGCCCGCGTCGGGGCCGTCGACCCAGGCGGCGAGCGGGGTGCCGTCGTCGGCGCGGACAGTGTGCCGGGTGCTCATGGCGGGCGAACTTACCACGAGTAACTTACCGACGGTAGGGAGCGGCTAGGATCCGGGCATGACCCCCGAGGCGACGCCCGTGACCCGCTCCCGGATGCCCCGTGCCGAGCGGGAGGCCCAGATCCTCGCCGTGGCCGAGCAGGTGTTCGCCGAGCGCGGCTTCCAGGCCACGACCATGGAGGACGTCGCCGAGCGGGTGGGTGTCACCAAGCCGATGATCTACGGCTACTTCGGCTCCAAGGAGGGCCTGCTGGCGGCCTGCGTGGCGAGCGCCCGCAGCCAGCTGCTCCAGGCGACCGAGGCGGCCTGGGAGGCCGTGCCCGAGGGGTCGTCGGTGGAGGAGCAGTTCCGGGCCGGGGTGGGCGCGTTCTTCCGGTTCATCGACGAGCACGCCTCGGCCTTCGCGCTGATCACCCACGAGGGTGCGGTGCAGGCCTCCGCGGCCGCGGGCGTCGAGAGCATCCGCCGGCAGCAGACCGCGTTCATCGTGCGGACCCTGCAACAGCGGGCCGGCCTCGACGCCGTGCCGGCCACCCTGCTCGAGGGCTACGCCGAGGTCGTGGTGGGCGCCTGCGAGCGCCTGGCGATCTGGCGGGGCCGGCAGGCGCGCCCCGTCAGCGCCGACGACGTGACCGAGCTGGTCATGGGTGCCGTGTGGCACGGCCTGTCACGCCTGATCCCCTGAGGGCGGCTCGAGGTCGTCCTCGTCGTCGTCCGCGTGGGCGTCGCCCTTGCGGGCGATGGCCAGGAACGACCCGACCAGCAGCAGCGGCCCGAGCACCATCGCCGCCTCGGGCAGGCCGCCGTAGTGCCCGAGGGTGAGCACCCGGACCGGGGTCAGGACCGCGCGCCTCACGGTGCCGTCACCAGCACGATCCCGCCGGCGGTGAAGGCCACCATGGCCGCGAGCAGGGGGTACTGCGCCGGGCGCAGGGAGCGGCGCGGGAACGTCGCCACGGCCCGGTCGTGCGCGGCCACGACCCCGACCACGTGGCCGGCGACGATGGCGCCGACCTGGACCAGCGAGGTCAGGGATGGCGACATCACGGCATGGTCCACGGCGACCGAGCCGCCGGTGCCGAGCAGGTCCCAGCCGCGCCCGAACGGGTCGGTGGCCAGCAGGTAGCCGAGCTGGCCCTGGGTCACCGCGAAGGTCGCGTAGTGCGCGACCACGTAGCCGACGACGATCGGCACCAGGGAGTGCGCGAACCGGCGACCCATGCCGCCCAGGGCCAGCCCGCCGCGGGTCCGGTGGCGGGCCGCCGCCCCGGTGGCCGCGGCGAAGACGAGCATGACGAGGGCCACGCAGGCCACCAGGGCCAGCGAGTAGGCCACCAGGTGCGCCGGGCCCTCCAGGCCCGCGGTCCCGTGCCGCCACGGCCGCGAGCGCGAGAGGCCGTCGAAGCCGGTCGAGCCCAGCAGCAGGCAGATCACGGCGGTCAGGCTCCGGTCGGGGCGCAGCCCGGCCAGGTGCGCCAGCGGGCTGCGCAGCACCAGCCGGCCGTCCGCGTCCCGCGACAGCGGCGACAGCCGGGCGAGCAGCCCGGAGTAGACCTCGAAGCCGTCACCACGCTCGAACCACTGCGGGCCGAACCACGTCCCGGCGACGGTGTGGACGAGCACCCACCCGGTGCCGAACGCCGCCACGACGCGGGGCTCGGCGGACCACTCGGGCACGAGCTCCAGCCATGCGAAGGCGGCCAGGCCGGCGAACGCGGGCCAGTGCGCCCACCCGTCCGGCAGCGGCCGCGGCCGGACCCCGGGCGCCCGACGGGCGGCGGCGGCCAGCGTGCGCACGGGGTTGACCGCCCGCCACACCGGGCCGAGGAGCACCGACAGCGGGACGAGCCCGACCCAGAACCAGGCATAGAACCAGGTCGGGGCGAGGTTGCCGTCGGCGTCGTCCGGACCGAGCCAGCCGGCGGCGAGCCAGAGCAGCAGCGCCAGGAGGGCGACGGCGCGAAGGACGAGCCGGATCGTGCGCGAGTCGACCACGCCGGTGAGCAGCGCCGGCAGCGGGCGGCCGGGGCGCGGCTGCTCGAACCGGGCCGAGGACCAGAAGGCGGCCAGCCCGAAGAAGGAGACAGCCACGGCGGACCCGGCGGCGTAGGCCGCGAGCCAGACCGGGACGGCCGGGTCACCGCGGCCGCCGATGCCGTGCAGCGGGACCGCACTGATGGCGGCGAGGGCTGGGGTCACGCTCGCTCCTGACGTCGCGGGTGATGTGACGTCAGGAATGTAACACCTTGAATGTCAGATAGTCAGGCCCCGGCCGGGTGGCCCGCAGCGGCCGCTCCCAGCTCCTCCCCCATGGCCCGCTCGATGGCGCCGCGCATGGCCTCCTGGAACGCCGCGACCAGCGCCTGGCCGGCCAGCGGGATGATCGCCTCGATCTTCTCCTGCATCCGCGGCCACTCCTTGTCGGGCATGCCGGCGGCCATGAAGTCGGCCCACAGCGTGCTGCGGAACAGCTCGACGAAGGAGTCGGCAACCGCCCCGGCCTGCTGGCGCAGCCCCGGGACCAGGGCGAGCACGTCCTCGACCGGGATGCCCAGGCCGATCACCTCGAGGCCCGCGCGCAGCAGCCCGACGTTGGGGAGGCGCAGGCGGCCGTCCTCGAGCCGCTCGGCCAGGCCCATCTCGACGAGCCGGTCGACCACGGCCGGGTCGTGGGGCACCCGCGCCTGGGCCGCGAGCGTCTCGGGCTCGAGGACCTCGGGCTCGCTGTCCCACGGGGACATCAGCGAGTGGTAGAGCCCCAGCGCCTGGGCGCCCGAGGAGGGGGCCGAGGCGAGCAGGCGCTCGGCGGCGGTGAGCGTGTAGCCCTGGTCGAGCATCTCGCGCACCAGGGTCAGCCGGGCGACGTGCTCGGCGCCGTAGTAGCCGGTCCGCCCCACCAGCCGCGGGGGCGGGATGAGGCCACGGGTGCTGTACGCGCGGACGTTGCGGACCGTCATACCGGTCCGGGCGGCGAGCTGGTCGATGGTGAGCTCGCCCTCGCGTGGCCCCTGGCTGATGGTCATCGGCACCCTTCCCTTGACAGTGCTCCATCCTACTTGCAACATCTGTTATGTGACATTCTCGATGTCAGATACCCCAGCCCTCCTCGCCCCGACCGCCGCGGCCCCCGCGCCCGGCGTCGCCGAGGCCTCCCAGGTCGCGATCGTGGTCGGGGTGGTCGCCGTGGTCTACGCCGCGCTCGCGTGGCTGATGCTGCGCGAACGCACCGGCCACCGCACCCTCCTCGGGGCGCTCGCCGACCGGGTCGCGGGGCTCGACGGCACGCCCCGCTGGGCGGCGGTCAGCCCGTTCGTGCAGACCGCCGCGATCCTCGCGGCCGGCTTCGGGGTGTGGTGGGACATCTCGTTCCACATCGACCACGGCCGCGACCAGGGCCCCTTCGGCACCCCGGCGCACTACCCGATCTTCTTCGGCCTGCTCGGCGTCATGGCCTCCGGCGTCATCACCTGCGCCCTCGCCGCCAAGCCGGTTCCGGCCGGCTCGCTGCGGCTGCGTCCCGGCTGGCGGCTCCCGCTCAGTGGGGTGTTCGTCGTCGTGTGCGGCACGTTCTCCCTCATCGGCTTCCCGCTCGACGACACGTGGCACCGCATCTTCGGCGAGGACGTCACGCTGTGGGGGCCCACCCACATCCTCATGATCGGCGGCGCCGTCCTCGCGCTGTTCGCGCTGTTCCTGCTGCGTGCCGAAGCGGTGCAGGTCAGCGGGCCGCGACGGCGCTACGCCTTCCTCGACATCGTCACCGGCGGCGCGCTGCTCATCGCCTTCGAGCTGTTCGCCACCGAGTTCGACTACGGCGTGCCGCAGTTCCCGCTGCTCAACCAGCCGCTGCTGCTCGTGCTCGGCACCGTGCTCCCGCTGGTGCTGACCCGCGCCCGTCGCGGACCGGGCAGTGCGCTCGGCTCGCTCCTGGTCTACCTCGTCGTCCGCGGCTCCATCACCGCGCTCGTCGCCGGCCCGCTGGACCGGGTGATGCCGCACTTCCCGCCGTACGTCGTCGAGGCCCTCCTCGTCGAGGGCGTCGCGCTCGTGATGGGCACCAGCCGGCGGTTCCGCTTCGGCACCGTCACGGGGGTGGTGGTCGGGGTCCTCGGGGTGCTCGCGGAGTACGTCTGGTCGCACGTCTGGATGCCCATCCCGTGGCCGGGCTCGCTGCTTCCCCCGGCGCTCGGCCTGGGCGTCGTCATGGGCGTCGGCGCGGGGCTGGTCGCCGCCTGGGTCGCCACCCGCCTCGACGACGTGGCCGGGACGGGCGCGGAGGGTGCTCCGCCGGTGCGCCGCGGCCACCTGCTCGCCGCGGTCGGGCTCGCCGCGGTCCTCGTGCCCCTGGCCGTCGCGGTGCCGCGCAGCGCCACCCCCGACGTGCACGCTCAGGTCGACCTGGCACCCCGTGCCGGCTCGTCGCAGTCGGCCGTGGCCACGGTGCACCTGCAGCCGGCCGATGCCGCCGACCACGCGACGTGGTTCATCGCCACGTCCTTCCAGGGCGGCCACACGCACATCGCGCCCATGGTGCGCGTGTCCGAGGGCGTCTGGCGGACGCCGTTCCCGATCCGCCTGGACGGCCGGTACAAGAGCACCCTCCGCCTGCATCGCGGCCTGCACGACATGCTGTCGCTCCCGGTGCACATGCCGGCCGACCCGCAGATCGGCAAGCCCGAGATCCGGGTGTCCAGCGGCTCACAGGCGGCGTTCGTCGACGACGAGCAGGTGCTGCGCCGCGAGGAGCGCACCGACCTTCCGGGCTGGTACTGGACCGCCGGCTACGGCGTGCTCGGGCTGGTCTCGGCGCTCGAGCTGGGCATCCTCGCCTGGCTGCTCACCCGCGCCGGCGCCGCGGCCCGGGCACTGCGGCGACCGGCCGGCATACCCTCCGGGCGGGTGCCGTCGTTGACCCGCTGACACCGGAGACAGGGAGCGGGCATGCAGGGGAGACGGGCCGCAACGTGGGGTCAGCCTGCCGCAGGAGTGGCGTTCATCCTGGTCGTCGCGCTGTTGCTCGGGGCGTCCGTGGCGGCCTACCAGCAGCGGTTCACCCCCGCGGTCATGGTCACCCTGCGGGCCGACCGGGCCGGCAGCCAGCTGAGCGACCACTCCGACGTCAAGCTGCGCGGCCTGCTCGTGGGCCAGGTCCGCCGCGTCACCAGCACCGGCGACGGCGCGGTCCTCACCCTGGCACTCGACCCGGACCAGGCCCGCCAGGTGCCGGCCGACGTGCAGGCCCGACTGCTGCCCAAGACGCTCTTCGGCGAGCGCTACGTCGAGCTCGTCCCGCCCGCCGGCCCGGCCGGGCGCCCGATCCGCGAGGGCGACACCATCGGGCAGGACCGCAGCAGCGTGGCGATCGAGCTCGAGCGGGTCTTCGACGACCTGCTGCCGCTGCTGCGCACGGTGCAGCCAGAGCGCCTCGCCGCGACGCTGAACGCGCTGGCCACCGGGCTGGAGGGTCGGGGCACCAAGCTCGGCACCGATCTGGTCGCGGCCGACCGCTACCTGCGGGCGCTCAACCCCTCGATGCCCACGATCCAGGCCGACATCAGCGCCTTCGCCGACGTGGCCTCCACCTACGCCGATGCCGCGCCGGACCTGCTGCGGATGCTGCACTCCCTGGCCACCACCAACGCCACGCTCGTGCAGAAGAAGGACGCGCTGGCCGGGTTCCTCGCCGGCACGGCGGGCTTCGCCGACACGGCCACCGGGTTCCTGCAGGCCAACGGGGACCGGATCATCCAGCTGGGCCGGGTGGGAGCACCCACCCTGACGACGCTGGCCCGCTACTCCCCCGAGTACCCGTGCATGGCCCGGGCGCTGACCACGTGGACGCCCCGGATCAGCCAGGCCTTCTCCCAGCACGCCTTCCACATCACGCTGGAGGTGGTGACCCCGCGCGAGCCCTACCGGCCCGGCGAGGAGCCGGCGTGGGGGTCGATGCCGCCGGGGTGCGGCCTGCTCCCGTGCCCGCCCAGCAGCCAGGCCGAGCCGTTGCCGAGCAAGCACTTCCCCGACGGCACGCAGAACCTCTACGGCTACAGCTCGGACCCGGTCGGGGACTACAAGCGCAGCCACCCCGACTGGCGCCGGCAGTTCGCCGACCTGGCGCGGCACTGCGGCCAGCCCGGCTACGTCCCGCCCGGGATGAGCTTCGAACAGCCCTCGACCACCCCGGTGCAGAGCGGGTTCCCCACCGTCGGGCTGGCCCAGGCCGACTCCGGCATGGCCGGGACGCGGGCCGAGCAGGAGGTCGTCCAGGCCCTCCTCGGCGACAGCTCCCCCAGCGCGGTGACCACCCTGCTGGCCGGCCCGGTCCTGCGCGGCACGACGGTCAGCCAGGACTGAGCGGTGTGCCGGGTGCCCGCCGCGCGCGACGATCGTCGCGGCTGTTTCGACGCGTTCGCGGAGCCGAAAGGCCCGCGACGATCGTCGCGCCGTTGACGGCGACGGGTCAGCGGCGGCGCTGGCAGCGCCCGCACCAGAACAGGTTGCGCCCGACCACGACCTGCGTGCGCACCCGTGACCCGCAGACCCGGCACGGCTCGCCGGTGCGCTTGTAGACGTTGTAGGAGCGCTCCGGTGCGGTGACCCGCTGCCCCCGGGCCAGCTCCGCCAGGGCGGCGTCGACCTGCTCCTGGCGGGTGAGGATCTGCCCGGCGGCGACGCCGAGCGGCATCAGCGTGACGAGGTCCTCCCACATCGCCCGCCAGGTGGCCGGGCGGATCTCGCGGCCGGGGCGGAAGGGGTCCACCCGGTGCCGGAACAGCAGCTCGCAGCGGTAGACGTTGCCGACGCCCGCGACGACCGCCTGGTCCATGAGCAGCTCGGCGATCGACCGGGTCGAGCGCGAGATGCGCCGCCACGCCAGGTCCGGGTCGGGGTCGGGCCGCAGCGGGTCCGGGCCGAGCCGGGCGTGGACGGCGGCCACCTCGTCGGGGGTGACCACGGCGCACAGGTTCGGGCCGCGCAGGTCGCCGACCCACGCGTCGTTGAGCAGCCGCAGCCGCACCTGGCCCTGCACGGGGACGCGTGCGGACGGCATGCCCTCGTGGCCGGCACGGGAGTGCACCGCGAACTTGCCGATCAGGCCGAGGTGGACGTGCAGCCAGGCGTCACCGTCGAACTCGGCGAAGAGGTGCTTGCCCCACGCGGTCGCCTCGCGCAGCACCCGGCCGTCGAGCAGCGCGGCGCCGTCCTCGAACCGGCCCTGCGGGCTGGACGCGGTCACGGTGGTGCCCGCGAACGCGCGGTCGATGCTCCCTGCCAGGGCGTGCAGGGTGTGTCCTTCGGGCATCGGTCAGCTGGCCGCCTTCTTGCGCGGCTTCTCCTCGGCGGCCTTGCGGGCGGCCGTCTTCTTCGCCGGTGCCCGCTTGGCGGCGGTCTTGGCGGCCGGCGCCTTGCGGGCCGGGGCCTTCCTGGCGGGGGCCTTGCCCGCCGGCTTCTCCTCCGGCTCGGCGGCCTCGACCGGCTCGCCCCGGGAGGCCTTGGCCCGCTCGACGCTGCGCTGCAGGGCCGCGAGCAGGTCGACGACCTCGCCGGAGGTGTCCTTGGCTGCGGGTGCCTCCTGCACCTCGCCGCCCTCGAGCTTGGCCTTGACCAGCGCCTCGACCGCCTGCTGGTAGTCGTCCTCGTAGTCGTCGGGGTCGTAGTCACCGGCGAGGGACTCGACCAGCATGTTGGCCATGGCCAGCTCGGCCGGCTTGGCCTCGGTCTCGGCGTCACCGAGCCCGACGAACTCCGGGGAACGGACCTCGTCCGGCCAGAGCATGGTCTGCATGACGATGACGTCGTCACGCACC
>DASSPC010000391.1:0-4400 GCA_035699865.1 Oryzihumus sp.
CAGGACCCCGCCAACCACCGCTACACCCCGGCCGGGGGCCTGCCCGAACTGAAGAAGGCGATCGTCGCCAAGACGCAGCGCGACAGCGGGTATGCCGTGACACCCGAGCAGGTGCTCGTCACCAACGGCGGCAAGCAGGCCGTCTACAACACCTTCGCCACGCTGCTCGACCCGGGCGACGAGGTGCTGCTGCCCGCGCCCTACTGGACCACCTACCCCGAGGCGATCAAGCTCGCCGGGGGCACGCCGGTCGAGGTGTTCGCCGGCGAGGACCAGGGCTACCTCGTCACCGTCGAGCAGCTCGAGGACGCACGCACCCCGCAGACCAAGGTCCTGCTGTTCTGCTCCCCCTCCAACCCGACCGGGGCGGTCTACTCCCCCGGGCAGGTCCGCGCGATCGGCGAGTGGGCCCTCGAGCACGGCATCTGGGTCGTCACCGACGAGATCTACGAGCACCTCACCTACGACGGGGTGCGCTCGGCGTCGATGCCGGTGGAGGTGCCCGGCCTGGCCGACACCTGCGTCGTGCTCAACGGGGTCGCCAAGACCTATGCCATGACCGGCTGGCGGGTGGGCTGGATGATCGGGCCCAAGGACGTCGTCAAGGCCGCGACCAACCTGCAGTCGCACGCCACGTCCAACGTGTCCAACGTGTCCCAGCGCGCTGCAGTCGCCGCGCTCAACGGCTCGCTGGACGCGGTCGAGGAGATGAAGGTGGCCTTCGACCGGCGCCGCCGCACCATCGTCGACATGCTGAACGAGATCCCCGGCGTCGACTGCCCGATGCCGCAGGGCGCGTTCTACGTCTACCCCTCCGTCAAGGGCGTGCTCGGCAGGACGATCCGCGGCAAGGTGCCGACCACCTCGGTCGAGCTGGCCGAGCTGATCCTCGACGAGGTCGAGGTGGCGGTGGTGCCGGGCGAGGCGTTCGGGCCCAGCGGCTACCTGCGCCTGTCCTACGCGCTCGGCGACGCCGACCTCGCCGAGGGTGTCGGCCGGATCCAGAAGCTGCTCTCCGAGGCGCACTGACGCACCCTGGCCGCGGCCCGTCCCTCAACCGTGGGGCGGGCCGCGGTCATGTCGGGGCCCGGGACGGGGGCCGCGGGTGGCGTGCGCTCCGCCAGCAGATGGGTGATGGGGTCCCTGGTCCCTCGCGGGCCGGCGGGTGGCGTGGCAGGCTCGGTGCATGAGCGACAACGAGTCCTACGACGAGTACAGCGTCGACGACGAGACCCAGCTGCAGCCGGGTGACACGCTCGACGACCGGTACCGCGGCGTGGAGGACATCCTCGACGAGGGCTGGTCACCGCCGGAGCGGCCGCGGGGCGTCAACGCCTTCGGGACGACCGCCTCGGAGCAACACCAGGGCGAGAGCCTCGAACAGCGCATGCGCCAGGAGGAGCCGGACCCCTCGGCTGCGTTCGACGACCCGCTCGAGGACCACGAGGAGGACCCGGACACCCCGCGCGAGGAGGACGAGTTCCTCGACGACGGCGAGGTGGGCGACCGTCGGGCCGGCCGGCTGGTGGACCCGGACGAGGGTGCCCACGAGGACGAGGAGTCCGAGCTGTGGGGCGGCGACGTCGGCATCGACGGTGCCGGCGCCTCGGCCGAGGAGGCCGCGATGCACGTGGTCGAGGAGTGAGCTCGACCGCGGGCTGACCGATCCCGGCGGTGGCCGCCCGCCGGGGCTGACACACTGTCGCGCATGCATCGACCGGTCGACCGGCTCCCGAAAGCGCACCTGCACCTGCACTTCACCGGGTCGATGAGGCTGCCCACGCTCCTGGAGCTGGCCGCCAGGCACGGCATCACACTGCCCGAGGCGCTGACCTCGGGCTGGCCGCCCCGGCTGCGCGCCACCGACGAGCGCGGCTGGTTCCGGTTCCAGCGGCTCTACGACATGGCCCGCGCGTGCGTGCGTGACGAGGCCGACATGCGCCGCATCGTGCGCGAGGCCGGCGAGGACGACGCCGCCGAGGGCTCGCGGTGGCTGGAGATCCAGGTCGACCCGACGTCCTACGCCGTGCACCTCGGCGGGATCACCCCGACGCTGGAGATCGTGCTCGACGAGGCGGCCAAGACCTCGGCCGAGACGGGCACGACGGTGGCCGTCGTCGTCGCGGCCAGCCGGATCCGGCACCCGCTCGATGCCCGGACCCTGGCCCGGCTGGCGGCGCGGTACGCCGGTGACGGGGCGGGCACGGTGGTCGGCTTCGGGCTCAGCAACGACGAGCGGCGCGGGGTGACCGCGGAGTTCGCCCCGGCGTTCGCGATCGCGCGCCGGGCCGGGCTGGCGTCGGTGCCGCACGGCGGGGAGCTCCTCGGGGCGTCCGCGGTGGCCGAGACGCTGGACACGTTGCGACCCGACCGGATCGGGCACGGGGTGCAGAGCGTGCAGGACCCCAGGGTGCTCGAGCGGGTGGTCGAGGGCGGCACGACCCTCGAGGTGTGCCCGGGCAGCAACGTGGCGCTGGGGGTCTACACCGAGGACTCGGCGGTGCCGCTGCGCGCGCTGGTCTCGGCCGGGGCGCAGGTCGCGCTGGGGGCCGACGACCCGCTGCTGTTCGGCTCGCGGCTGGCGGCGCAGTACGAGACGGCGCGGGACGTGCACGGGTTCACCGACGCCGAGCTCGCCGAGCTGGCCCGCGGGTCGATCCGGGGGTCGCGCGCGCCGGCCGGGACGAAGGCGGCCCTGCTGGCCGACGTCGACACGTGGCTGGCATCGGCGCCGCTGCCGGACGACCCGCGCCCTTGACGTCAAGGCCAGTTGGCCTCCGACGATGAAGCATGACCTTCACCCCTGAGGAGCTCGCCTACCTCGCCTCGCAGCGCCTCGGCCGGCTGGCCACCATGGCGCCCGGTGGCGACCTGCAGAACAACCCGGTGTCCTTCCACGTCAACGTGGACGGGACCATCGACATCCCGGGCCGGCGGATGGGGGCGAGCCGCAAGTTCCGCAACGTGCAGACCCACCCGCAGGTCGCCTTCGTCGTCGACGACATCGCCTCGGTGACGCCCTGGGTGGTGCGCTGCCTGGAGATCCGGGGCGAGGCGGAGGCGCTGACCGACGTCGACCCGCCGGCGCCGTACTTCTCCCGCGAGGTCATCCGCATCCGGCCCCGCAGGGTCATCAGCTTCGGGATCGCCGAGGGCGCGGCCCTGGGCGCGCGCAACGTCGGCTGACCACACACACCGGTATGCCGGGTGCGGGCTACAGCGTGAGCCCCACCAGGACGGGCTCGTTGACGAGGGCGACGCCGAAGGCGTCCTGCACCCCGTCACGCACCTCCCGGGCCAGGGCCAGGACGTCCGCCGCCTTGGCGCCACCGCGGTTGGTCAGCGCCAGGGTGTGCTTGGTCGACAGGGCCGCGGGGCCCGGCAGGCCATGGCCCTTGGTGAAGCCGGCCTTGTCGATGAGCCACGCGGCGCTGGTCTTGACCATGCCGTCCGGCGCGGGGAACTCCGGCGGCGCGGCCTCGGCACCGAGGCGCGCCCGCGCGCGGTCCTGCAGCGCGGCATACGCCTTCGACGACAGGACCGGGTTGGTGAAGAAGGACCCGCAGCTCCACGTGTCGTGGTCGGCGGGGTCGAGGACCATGCCGCGACGGCGACGCTGCTCGAGCACGGCGGCGCGCGCGTCGGCGAGCGGCACCCGCTCCCCCTCCGTGACGCCGAGGCCCTGCGCCAGCGCGGCGTAGCCGACCGGCTCGGACATCGTGCCGACGCGCAGCTGGAAGACCACGTCCAGGACGACGTAGCGCGAGGTCGCCTTGAACAGGCTGTGGCGGTAGGTGAAGGCGCAGTCGGCGTTGGCGAAGGTGCGCACCTGCTGCTCCCTGCGGTCCCAGACGCGCACCTGGGCGATGGTCTGGGCGACCTCCTGGCCGTAGGCCCCGACGTTCTGGATCGGGGTCGCGCCCGCGCAGCCGGGGATGCCGGACAGGGCCTCGATGCCGGCCCAGCCCTCGTCGACCGCGCGGACGACCACGTCGTCCCAGACCTCGCCGGCGGCCACGCGCACCGTCGCGCCACCGCACTGGTCGGCGGACTCGACGGTGATGCCCGAGGTGGCCACCCGCACCACGGTGCCGGCGAAGCCCTCGTCGGCGATCAGCAGGTTGGACCCACCAGAGACGACCAGCAGGGGCTCGTCGGCGTCGTCGACCTCACGGACCGCGTCGACCAGCTCGTCGGTCGTCGTCACGGTCACCAGCCGGGCGGCGGGACCACCCACCCGCATGGTGGTCAGGTCGGCCAGCGGGGCGTCGTGCTCCTCGCGCATCCGGTCAGTCCAGGGCGACGACGGCCAGGGCGCGGCCCAGGACCTTCTCGCCGTTGCAGGTCGCGGTCAGCTCGACGGTGGCCCGCTTGGCCTCATCGTCGACGGACTTCACCAC
>DASSPC010000392.1:0-2352 GCA_035699865.1 Oryzihumus sp.
GCCCGAGATCGCTGCGCTGGCCGGCCTCGAGCGGCTCGACATGATGCTCAACGACTCGATGTACGGCATCCTCTTCCGCGACATCAACCCGATCCGCACCTTCGTAGACCAGCGCTTCTCGCGGCAGATCCACGCCCGCGCCGGGATCATCATCAACACGGGCGAGGACAACTACCTGACCACCGCCGACGCGGTCGAGGCCGCGCACACGGTCACGGTCAGCCAGCTGCTCAACGAGTACTTCGCCAAGGAGGCGGGCCTCGAGGACTGGCAGCTCGGACTCGGGCACGCCTTCGAGATCGACCCGGACCGGCCGGAGTCCTTCCGGCTGGAGCTGGCCCATGCCCTGCTGGCGCGCAGCCTGTTCCCGGACGCCCCGCTGAAGTGGATGCCGCCGACCAAGCACATGACGGGCGACGTCTTCCGCGGCTACCTGCTCGACGGTTTCTTCAACCTCGTCGGCGCGATGACCGGCCAGGGCATCCTGCTGGTCGGCATGATGACCGAGGCGGTGGTCACCCCGTTCCTGTCCGACCGTGACCTGGCCCTGCAGAACGTCCGCTACGTCATGAACGCCGCGGGCGGGCTGACCGAGGACTTCCACCCGCCGCGTGACGGCTTCATCCAGACCCGTGCCCGGCAGGTCCTCTCCGAGGCGATCGACCTGCTCGATCAGATCGTCCACGACTCCGACGCGGCCGGCGACCCGCCGCTGCTCTCGGCGATCGCGGACGGCACGTTCGGCCTGATGAAGCGCCCCGCCGACGCCGGCAAGGGCCTCGATGGCGTCGTCAGGCGCGCCGACGGCTACGACAACCCCGCGATCACCCTCCTGGAGCAGAAGGAGTCGGCCAAGTGAGCACCGCAGTGAGCGGCACGGGCAGCGCCGCCGCGGAGGCGACCACCCGCGATACCCAGGCCCCTGACCTGATCCGCCCCTACGGCGACACCACCGGCGACGGCATGGTGCAGGTGTCCTTCACCCTGCCCATCCCGCACGACAAGCGGGCCGAGGGAGCGGCGCTGCAGCTGGCCAGGAAGATGGGCATCGAGCCGGCGCTGCTGGTGCACGCCAAGGCGATGGGCCCGGACTTCACGTTCTTCGTGGTCTACGGCAGCGTCAACCACCTCGTCGACCTGCGCGAGGTCAAGGTCGTGGAGCGGGAGTACCCCCTGCTGTCGGCCAAGGAGGTCAACACCGCGATCAAGTCCCGGCTGCGGCGCAAGCTCGTCGTGGTCGGGGCCTGCATCGGCACCGACGCCCACACCGTGGGCATCGACGCCATCCTCAACATCAAGGGGTTCGCGGGGGAGAAGGGCCTGGAGTACTACCGGGAGATCAAGGTCGTGAACCTCGGCGCCCAGGTGCTCGTGCCCGACCTCGTCGCCCGGGCGAAGGCGGAGAAGGCCGACGCCGTCCTCGTCAGCCAGGTGGTCACCCAGCGCGACGCCCACATCCACAACACCACGACGATGTCGGCGGCGTTCCGTGAGGCCTACCCGGCCGGCAAGGTGCCGCTGCTCGTCGTCGGCGGCCCGCGCTTCGAGGAGGGCTCGGCCGGCAAGCTCGGCGTCGACCACATCTTCGGCAAGGGCACGACGCCCGGCGAGGTGGCGTCCTACCTCGTGCACATGCTGGCCGAGAAGAAGGAGCACGCCCGATGAGCCCCCGCGCCACGCCCGAGCAGGTCGGCACCACGGTCACCCACCGGCGCTACGTGCCGTACAGCCACGCCCACTACGCGGGCAACCTCGTCGACGGGGCCTACTCCCTGGCCGCGTTCGGCGACGTCGCCACGGAGCTGTGCATCCGCACCGACGGTGACGAGGGCCTGTTCGCCTCCTACAGCGACGTGCAGTTCCTCGCCCCGGTGCGCGCCGGCGACTGCATCGAGATCGAGGCCCGGCTCGAGCGGGTGGGCACCCGCAGCCGGGAGATGAGCTTCGCCGTGCGGGTCGTCGCCCGGGGCAACCCGGAGCGGGGCGAGTCCGCCGCCGACGCCTTCACCGAGCCCCTCGTGGCCACCACCGCCCGCGGCGTGGTGGTCGTCCCGCCCGCCGGCTGAGACACCCGGTCCGCGGTGTCCTCGGCGTGTCCCGTGCGACACGCCGAGGACATCCCCAAATCCTTGTCAACACTGCGGATTCGCCCAGCGCGCCGACCTGCGACAACGGGCGTTTGCGCAGGTGAACAAGGGGTTGACAGCACCCGAGGACTGGGTAGATTCCGTGGGGTTGTCCGACACGGATCTGCATCACCAGGGGGACGGGGTAGGAGACAGCTGACGGGGCCCCTGGCGGCTTGCGCGCGCAGCCGCCACGCATTCCAGACCCACGGCGCTGTGTACGCCC
>DASSPC010000393.1:0-4381 GCA_035699865.1 Oryzihumus sp.
GCCGGGGGACATCTCCCGGGCGGCCTCCCAGTCGGACTCGGCCTCGTCGCCGGGCCAGGCCTCCCCGGGGCCCTGCGACCAGCCCTCGTCCGTGTCCGGCGGCAGCGCGAGCGGTCCCCAGTCCGGGCGCTCCGCTGCCGGGGCCACAGCGGTGGGGAACTGCTGGGTCGCCGAGGAGGACACCACCGCCGTCGGGTCCAGGACCGGCAGGTTGACGGTGGCCTCCTCGCCGGCGGCGTAGCGCTCGAGGGCGTCGATGAGGTCCTCGGCCCGCGGCCGCTGCGCCGCGTCGGGCGACAGGGCCGCCCGCAGCAGCGGCTGCAGCCGGGGGTCCACCCCGGTCAGGTCGGCCCGTCCGTGGCGCACCCGGTCCAGCACCGCGTCCATGTGGCCCCGCCCGAACGGCGGCACCCCGGATGCGGCGAACGCGAGCGTGGCCGCCCAGCCCCACCAGTCGGTCGCCTCGGTGACCGGCGCCCCCTCGAGCACCTCGGGCGAGAGGTAGCCGGGGGTGCCCATGACCAGGCCCGTCATGGTGAGCCGCACGTCGTCGGCGACGTGCGCGATACCGAAGTCGATGACGACCGGGTCACCGTGCAGGAGGAGGACGTTGGCGGGCTTGAGGTCCCGGTGGATCACCCCCGCCTCGTGGATCGCGGTCAGCGCCCGGTGCAGGCCACGCCCGAGCTGGAGCAGCGCCTCTCCGGTGAGCGGGCCGTGGTCGGCGACCACCCGGTCCAGCGGCGGGCCCGGCACGTAGCGGGTGACGACGTAGGGCCGGTCGCCCTCGGTGTCGGCGTCCAGCACCGCCGCCACGGCGGGGTCCTGCACCCGCGAGAGGGTGGCGACCTCGCGGGCGAGGCGGGCCCGCGCGTCGGCGTCATGGGCGATGTGCGGGCGCAGCACCTTGATCGCCACGGCCCGCCCGTTGGGGGCCAGCGCCAGGTGGACGACACCCATGCCGCCCTCGCCGAGCTGCTCGAGGAGGCGGTAGGGGCCCAGCATCTGCTCGGGCACGCCGTCCACCGCCTCGTCCTGGCGTGCCCCGGCAGTCATGGTCCCTACGGTAAGCCGAGCACCCGGCTGCGCAAGGGAGGTGGGGCCCCGCGTCGGGCGAGCCGGCCGGCTACGACTGGATGTAGCCCACCAGCTGGTCACGCTCGGTCTGCAGCTCGTCGATCCGCTGCTTGACCACATCGCCGATGCTGACGATGGCGCGCAGCTTGCCGTCGACGACGACCGGCACGTGCCGCACCCGGCGCTCGGTCATCTGCCGGGCCAGCTCGTCGAGGGCGTCGTCGGGGCTGGCAGTGTGCACGTCGGCGGTCATGATCGCCGACACCGGGCCGGAGAGGACCCCGGCGCCGGAGCGGTGCAGGTGGCGCACGACGTCGCGCTCGCTGACGATGCCGGCCACGGTCTGGCCGTCCTCGCTGACCACGAGCGCACCGATCCCGCGCTCCTCCAGGACCGCCAGGAGATGCTCGACCGTGTCATCGGGACGGATGGTGACGACCAGGTCGCCCTTGCGACGGATGACGTCGGAGATGCGCATGAGACGACGGTAGTGCTGCACCTGCGCTCCCGCCAGAGGATGTCGGCCGGTCACAGCGGGCACGTAGGGTGGGACCGGAACTCGAGTCGGGAGCTGATGCGGAAGTGCCTGCTGGACCACAGACGTTCGACCTCGTGATCGCTGCCAACCGGCTGCCCGTGGACCGGGTCGTGGACCCCGACGGCAGCGTGAGCTGGCGCACGAGCCCCGGCGGCCTGGTCACCGCCATGGAGTCGGTCATGCGCGGGCGGGACGGTGCCTGGGTCGGCTGGGCCGGCGAGCCCGGCGACGCGCCGGAGCCGTTCCACGAGGACGGCATGTTCCTGCAGCCGGTCGGCCTGTCCGCCCACGAGGTCCGGGAGTACTACGAGGGGTTCAGCAACGACACCCTCTGGCCGATCTACCACGACGTCATCGTCCCGGCGAAGTTCCACCGCGCCTGGTGGAACTGCTACCGCTCGGTCAACCGCCGCTTCGCCGAGGCGGTCGCCGCGGTCGCCGCGCCGGGCGCCACGGTGTGGGTGCACGACTACCAGCTTCAGCTGGTCCCGGCCATGGTGCGCGAGCTGCGCCCGGACGTGCGGATCGGCTGGTTCAACCACATCCCGTTCCCCCCGGTGGAGCTGTTCGCCCAGCTGCCGTGGCGACGGGCGCTGGTCGAAGGGCTGCTCGGCGCCGACTTCCTGGGCTTCCAGCGCACGTCCGACGCCGAGAACTTCCTGCGCGCCTGCCGCCGGCTGCTGGGGATGACCACCAAGGCCGACACGGTGACCTTCCGGCCCGGCGGCGTGGGCGCGGGCGGGGAGGAGCGGCACGTCCGCGCCAGCGCCATCCCGATCTCGGTGGACTTCAAGGGCCTGGAGGAGCTGGCCCGCACCCCCGAGGTGCAGGCCCGCGCCCGCGAGATCCGCGAGTCGCTGGGCAACCCCGCGACGCTGATGCTCGGGGTGGACCGGCTCGACTACACCAAGGGCATCCGCCACCGACTCAAGGCGATCGAGGAGCTGCTGCAGGACGGCGCGATCGCCCCGCCGGACACCGTCTTCGTCCAGGTCGCCACGCCCAGCCGCGAACGGGTCGACGCCTACCGCCGGCTGCGCACCGAGGTCGAGGGCACCGTCGGCCGGATCAACGGCGAGTACTCCCCCATCGGCGCCAGCGCGGTGCACTACCTGCACCACTCCTACCCGCGGGCCGAGATGGCGGCGCTCTTCCGTGCCGCCGACGTCATGCTCGTCACCCCGCTGCGCGACGGCATGAACCTCGTCGCCAAGGAGTACGTCACCTGCCGCAGCGACCTCGGCGGCGCCCTGGTGCTCAGCGAGTTCACCGGCGCCTGGCACGAGCTCAAGCAGGCCTACGTGTGCAACCCCCACGACATCGAGGGGCTCAAGCAGACGATCATGGCCGCGATCCAGACGCCGGCCGCGGAGAAGCGCCGGCGGATGAAGGCGTTGCGCCGCCGTGTCTCCGACCATGACGTCCAGCGGTGGGCGGCGCGCTACCTCGACGCCCTGGCCGCCGCGCCGAAGAAGCCCGAGCGGAGCCCCCGATGACCCTGTCGCCGGAGGTGCACCAGGCGGTGACCGCGTTCGCCGGGCGCCGGCGGGTGCTGCTCGGTGTCGACTTCGACGGCACGCTGGCACCGTTCGTCCACGACCCGATGGACGCCGCGGCGGCGCCCGGAGGGCTGGAGGCGGTCCGCGCCGCCGCCGCGCTCGAGGGCGTCTCGGTGGTCATCCTCTCCGGGCGAGACCTGGCCACGCTGCGCACCCTCACCGGGGTCGGCGAGGACGAGCCGATCGTGCTCGTCGGCAGCCACGGGGCGCAGTCCAGCCTCGCCGGCGACCTCGACGGCGCCCTGCTCGACGACGAGCAGGAGCAGACCCTGGCCAGCCTGCGCGACGGGCTCGAGCAGGTCGCCTCCGACCACGACGGGCCGCGGGTCGAGCACAAGCCCGCCGGCGCGGTCCTGCACACCCGCGGCGTGGCGGAGCCGGTCGCCGGCCGTGCCGCGGAGGCGGCGCAGGCGGTGGCGGCACGGCATACCGGCGTGCACGTCACCCCCGGCAAGGACGTCGTGGAGATCTCCGTGCTGGCCGCGACCAAGGGCACCGCGCTGGAGTCGCTGGCGACCAGCCGCCGGGTCGGGGCCATCGGCTACTTCGGCGACGACGTCACCGACGAGCGGGCCTTCGCGGTGCTCGACCCCGCCCGCGGCGACCTCGGGGTGAAGGTGGGCGCGGGCGAGACCTTGGCCGAGCACCGGGTGCCGGGCATCCCCGAGGTGGTCGAGGCGCTGGAGCTGTTCGTCCGCTCCCGGCAGGAGCGGCTGCCCTGACCGTGCCGGTCGCTCAGTCCCTGGGGCAGGCCCCGGTGGAGCCGCGCACGACCAGCTCCGGGCGGAAGACGTACTCCGCGCGCGGCGCCGGCTCGCCGGCGATCTCGTCCAGCAGCGCCCGCACCGCAGCCTCACCCATCGCCTGCACGCTCTGGCGCACGGTGGTCAGCGGCGGGTCGGTGAAGGCGATCAGCGTCGAGTCGTCGTAGCCCACGACGGAGACGTCCCTGGGCACGTCCAGACCCCGCTGGCGAGCCGCCCGGATCGCGCCGAGGGCCATCAGGTCCGAGCCGCAGACGATCGCGGTGGCGCCCTTGTCGAGCAGCCGGTTCGCGGCGGCGGCACCGCCCTCGACGGTGAACATGGTGCGCTCGATGAGGTCCTCGACGTCCTCGCGGCCCAGCAAGGTGGCCATCGAGTTGCGGAAGCCGGCGATCTTGCGGATGACCGGCACGAACCGGTCCGGTCCCACCGCCAGCCCGATC
>DASSPC010000394.1:0-6268 GCA_035699865.1 Oryzihumus sp.
CCGGAGCGGTAGGACGGCGCCCACTCCAGCACCCACCCCGCCGCGCTCGAACACGACGA
The DNA here is from genome assembly GCA_035699865.1 of Oryzihumus sp. Taxonomy (GTDB): domain Bacteria; phylum Actinomycetota; class Actinomycetes; order Actinomycetales; family Dermatophilaceae; genus Oryzihumus. The sequence goes on from DASSPC010000394.1 coordinate 60, forward strand.
CGAGGCCACCTCGCCCCGCTCCAGCGCCTCCGCCAGCGTCGCGACCTGCCCGGCCTCACAGCCGCGCCGCAGGGCGTCCAGCTCGGCGAAGAAGGGACCCAGCTCCGACCCGAGCCCCTGGTGCAGCACGCCCTCCACCCCGACCAGGGCATCCACCGCCGCCCGCAGGCAGTCCCGGCGTGCCGCCAGCGTCAGCCCAACAGGCACGCCACCAGACCCGCTGGCCGCGGCCCCCTGACGACGATCCCCCTGATGCATGATTCGAACATACATTCGACCACCGACAGGCCACATGGTCGTCCACACCCGCAACCCCCGGCGCCAGCTCGATGCCGCCGGCTCAGCGCGCCTCGTGGGTACCGCTGCCGGGGCCTCGCGGCGGCCACGGCCTCCCGGCTCAGGCCTCATCTCTGGAGCCGCCCCGCGTGCAGATCCGCCGAGCGGGTCAGCCGCCTACGCGGGCGTGCCGAACCGGGCCGCGTTACGCGCCCGGGCCCTGGCCGCCTCGACCTCGCGGTCCCGCGGAGCGGCCTGCGTCACGAGGTCGTCGAGCAGGTGCTGGGTGATGTGCGCGACCTCGGCCACCGCCGCCTCGAAGGCCGAGGCGTTGGCCGCGGACGGCTTGGTCATGCCACTGACCTTGCGCACGTACTGCAGCGCGGCCGCCTGCACCTCCTCGCTCGTGGCGGGTGGCTCGAAGTTGTGCAACGTCCTGATGTTCCGGCACATGCTCCGACCCTGCCACGAGACCGGCCGCAGGTCAGCCCGTTCGCGGTGGCCGGCTCAGCCCCCGGAGACGGACATCTCGGCCTGGGCCACCGCGGCCGCGGCCGCCTCACCCAGCTCGCGGCTCTCCAGCCACCCCTCGGGCAGGGCGACGTTGCGCGGTGAACCAGCGCGACCCCGCTGCCCCTCGGCGGGCTCGCCCGGCCACTCCTGGTCGAGGTCGAGGGTGCCGATCAGTTCGTCAAGGGCGTCAAGGGAGTCGACCAGGGCGAGGTTGTGGCGGACATGCTGCCCGGCACGGAAACCCTTGAGGTACCACGCGATGTGCTTGCGGATGTCGCGGCACGCCTTGAGCTCGGAGTCGTAGAACTCGGCCAGGTATGCCGTGTGCCGCCGCATCGTGTCCGTCACCTGTCCCAACGTGGGCCGCACCCGCGCGGTCGTGCCGGCGAACGCCGCGGCGAGGTCGGTGAACAGCCACGGCCGCCCCAGGCAGCCACGCCCGACGACCACGCCGTCGCACCCGGTCTGCTCCACCATCGTCAGGGCGTCCTCCGCCGACCAGATGTCGCCGTTGCCCAGCACCGGGATCGAGGTGACCACGTTCTTCAGCGCCCGGATCGCCGGCCAGTCGGCCTGCCCCGAGTAGGCCTGCGCGGCGGTGCGGGCGTGCAGCGCGACCGCGGCCACGCCCTCCCCCTCGGCGATCCGGCCGGCCTCGAGATACGTCAGGTGGTCGGTGTCGATGCCCTTGCGCATCTTGATGGTGACCGGCACGTCATACGGGCTGGCCTCCTGGACCGCCCCGTTGACGATCGCCCGGAACAGCTCGGTCTTCCACGGCAGGGCCGCTCCCCCACCCTTGCGGGTGACCTTGGGGACCGGGCAGCCGAAGTTGAGGTCGATGTGGTCCGCGCGGTCCTCGGTGACCAGCATCCGCACCGCGGCCCGCACCGTCGCCGGGTCGACGCCGTAGAGCTGGATCGAGCGGGGGTTCTCCTCCGGGTCGTGCTGGATCAGCCGCATCGACTCCGGCGTGCGCTCGACCAGCGCCCGCGACGTGATCATCTCGCTGACGTACAAGGAAGTTCGACCGCTGGCTCCTCCCATCGACTGCCCGGCGTCGCCGTACTCGCGGCACAGCCGGCGGAACGCGCGGTTGGTGATGCCGGCCATGGGCGCGAGCACCACGGGCGACTCGATGGTGTGGCGGCCGATCTGCAGGGGCGGGAGGACAGCGGTCATGGTGGGCCCGATTCTCTCAGGCCGCGCGAGTGGGGCCGAACGGACCTGCGCGCGAGGAGAAACGTCCCTTCCGCCCCACCTGTATGCCCGCGCAGCATGACACCGTGACCGTCACCGCTCCGCCGGGTGGGCTCGGGCTCACCCGCGCCGAGGCGGCCGCCCGGCTTGCCCGGGATGGGCCCAACACGCTGCCGCCACCGCGCCGCCCCCACCCGCTCCTGCTGCTGGGTGCCCAGATGGGCCACTTCTTCGCCCTCATGCTCTGGGTCGCCGCCGCGCTGGCGTTCGTCGCGGGCATGCCGGCGCTCGGCGTGGCCATCGGGGTCGTCGTGGTGGTCAACGGCACCTTCTCGTTCGCGCAGGAGTACCGCGCGGACCGGGCCACGGAACGGTTGCGCGACCTGATGCCCGTCCACGCCACCGTGCGGCGCGACGGCCTGCCGGTGGTGGTGCCCGCCGCCGACCTCGTCGCGGGCGACGTCGTGCTGCTCGACGCCGGGGACCGGGTCAGCGCCGACCTCGAGCTGGTCCCCGACGGCCGGATCCGGGTCGACGAGTCGATGTTGACCGGCGAGAGTGCCGCGGTCACCGCTGCCGGCGGCGACCGGGTCCACGCGGGGACGTTCATCGTGGAGGGACAGGCGACCGCGCACGTCGTGGCCACGGGAGGCCGCACCCGTCTCGCCGGCATCGCCGCCGTGACGGCCGGGGCAAGGCGTCCCCGCAGCCCGCTGGCCGCCCAGCTGCACCGGGTCGTGCGGATGGTCGCCCTCATGGCGCTGGCCGTCGGCCTGGTCTTCTTCCTGGTGGCCCTCGCCCTCGGTCAGGCCGGTCGAGACAGCTTCCTGTTCGCCATCGGCGTCACCGTCGCCCTCGTCCCCGAAGGCCTGCTGCCGACGGTCACCCTGTCACTGGCCCGGGGCGCCCAGCGGATGGCCCACCGCAAGGCACTGGTGCGCCACCTCGAAGCCGTGGAGACCCTGGGCTCCACCACGTTCATCTGCACCGACAAGACGGGCACGCTGACCCGCGGGCAGATGGCCGTCGTCGAGGTCTGGACCCCTGCCGGCCCGGTGCGGGTCGAGGGCGAGGGCTATCGCCCCGAGGGGCGGTTGGTCGGCACGGCCAGGGCCGTGGCGGCAGCCCGTCAGGTCGGTGACAGCGCCGCCCGGTGCTCGCCGGACGCCCACGCCGCGGAGTCCGGTGGTCAGTGGCGGCCGGTCGGGGACCCCATGGACGTCGCCCTGCACGTCCTCGCGACCCGGGCCGGGGCACCGGACCACCTCGCCCCGCTGCGGCGGCACCCCTTCGACCCGCGGCGGCGCCGCTCCTCGGTCGTCGACACCGAGGGCGTGCACGTGCTGGGCTCGCCGGACGTGGTGCTCGGTCGGTGCGTCGACGCCACGCCGGACGCCGAGACCGCCGTCGAGACGCTGAGCGCCCGGGGGCTGCGGGTGCTCGCGGTGGCGCACCGGCCGCCGGGCAGCCCCGACGACACCGCGGACCTGGCGGAGCGCGACCTGCACCTGCTCGGCCTCGTCGGGCTGGAGGACCCGCCACGCCCCGACGTCGGTGAGGCGATCGCGCGCTGCCGCACGGCCGGCATACGGCTGGCCATGGTGACCGGTGACCACCCCCGGACCGCCGCGGCCATCGCGACCGAGGTCGGCCTGGCCACCGCGGGCGCCCCGGTGCTCCGCGGGGCGGACCTGCCTCAGGACAACGACGCGTTGGCGGCGCTGATCGACCACGACGGCTTGGTCCTCGCCCGCGTCACCCCCGAGGACAAGCTGCGCATCGCCCAGGCCCTGCAGTCCCGCGGCCACGTCGTGGCGATGACCGGTGACGGGGTCAACGACGGACCTGCGCTGCGGGCCGCGGACATCGGCGTGGCGATGGGCGCCTCCGGCACGGATGTCGCGCGGGAGGCGGCCGATGTGGTGCTGCTGGACGACCACTTCGCGACGATCGTGGCGGCGGTCGAGCTGGGGCGGGCCACGTTCACCAACATCCGCCGGTTCCTGACCTACCACCTCACCGACAACGTCGCCGAGCTCACGCCGTTCGTCGTCTGGGCGCTCTCCGGGGGGCGGATCCCGTTGGCCCTCACCGTGCTGCAGGTGCTGGCGCTGGACATCGGCACCGACCAGCTGCCGGCGCTCGCGCTCGGCGCGGAGCCTCCGGGGCCGCGGGCCATGGTGGGCCGGATGCGGCTCGGGTCGCTGATCGACGCCCCGGTCGCCCGTCGCGCGCTCCTGGTGCTCGGGCCGACGGAGGCGCTGGTGTCGATGGTGGCGTTCCTCGTCGTGCTGAGCGCCGGCGGGTGGTCGCCGGGGACCGCCGTGTCCCCCACGCTGCTCGGCGTGGCGTCCGGGACGGCGTTCGCGACGGTGGTGCTGGGCCAGGTCGCCAACGCCTTCGCGTGCCGCAGCGAGGGCCGCTGGGTCGGCCGGGTCGGTGTCCGCGGCAACCGCCTCCTGCTGTATGCCGTGGCGTCCGAGGTCGTGATGCTGCTCGTCTTCGTCGGCGCCCCTCCCCTCCAGGACCTGCTGGGTGGACACTGGCCGGGAGCACTCGGCTGGCTCCTGGCGACCCTGGCGATCCCGGCGGTCCTCCTGGCCGACGCCGCCCACAAGGCGTGGCGCGCCCGCCACAAGCGCCCACCCGCCCGCGCCGTCCCACTGGCCCCTTCAGTGACCTCCCCGCGGAAGGCAGTGCGATGAAGACCTTCGCCGAGCTGCAGGCCGGCCTCGGGCACGCCCTGGCGGCCAACACCGAGGGCTCCGGCACGCCCCACGTGGTCATCGCCCTTCCCTCCTACAGCGCCAGCGACTCGTTGCTGCGGCACTACGGCGAGCGCATCCTCGCCCTGGAGCATCGCTACCTGCTGGGGACCCTGATGACCCACCGGCTGGAGCACGCCCGGCTGGTCCTGGTCAGCTCGATCGCGCCGACGCCTGACGTGCTCGACTACCACCGCCGGCTGGGGCCGCGGCCGCAGGCGTGGGGCGCCGGCACCCACGTGGTGGCCCTCGAGGACACCTCGTCGCAGTCCCTGGCCGAGAAGCTGCTGCACCGCCCCGACGCGCTGGACCACCTGTGCCGGGCCGTGGGCGACCGGCCGGCGTTCATCGAGCCGTGGAACGTCACCGAGCACGAGGTCGCGGTCGCGGAGCGGCTGCAGCTGCCGGTCAACGGGATGGACCCCTCGCTGTGGCACCTGGGCTTCAAGGGCGCCGGGCGCAAGCTGTTCGCCCGCGCCGGGGTGCCGCTGCCCGCGGGCGTCGAGGACGTCCGCACGGTCGACGACGTGGTGCGCGGCATCGCGGCGATCCGCGCCGCGCGCCCCGACGTCTCGGCCGTCGTGGTCAAGCACGACGACAGCTATGCCGGCGACGGCAACACCGTGGTCAACCTGCTCGAGGGCCCGGTGCCGGCGGACGCGGAGACCCTGGCGCGCCGGGTGGCGGCCCTTCCTCGCGGCTACCTCGCCGAGCTGGCCCGGGGCGGCATCGTCGAGGAGCTCGTGACCGGCACCGAGGTCACGACGCCGAGTGCCCAGGTGGATCTGCTGCCCGACGGCCGCGTGGTCGTGCTCGCCACGCACGAGCAGGTCGTCGGTGGCACCAACGGCCAGGTCTTCCTCGGCTGCCGCTTCCCCGCCGACCCCGTCCACGCGGCCGAGGTCGCCCGTCACGCCCGCGCCGTGGGCGAGCAGCTGGTGGCCGCCGGAGCCCTCGGCCGGGTCTCCGTCGACTTCGTCGCCAGCCGGGACCCCTCCGGGACCTCGCAGGTGTTCGCCCTCGAGGTCAACCTGCGCAAGGGCGGGACCACCCACCCGTATGCCGCGCTGCGCAACCTCGTGCCGGGCCGGTACGACGAGGTCCTCGGCCAGTGGGTGACGGCCGCCGACAGCGCCCCGCGGGCCTACGTCTGCACCGACAACCTGCTCGACGAGACCTGGGTGGGCCTCTCCGCCGGGCCGGTGATCGAGGCCGTGCGCCGAGCCGGGCTGCAGCTGGACCACCGCAGCGGGGTCGGCGTGGTGCTGCACATGCTCTCCGGGCTGGCCATCGACGGGCGGATCGGCCTCACCGCCATCGGGCTGGACGCCGCGCACGCCCAGGAGCTGCACGACGCGGCCTGCCGGGTCATCGCGGCGACGGCTGTCGAGGTGGCGCACCAGCGGCGGCTGGCCGGCCGGCCGGGCTGAACCCACGCCGACCCCTGACGCGTCA
>DASSPC010000395.1:0-10433 GCA_035699865.1 Oryzihumus sp.
TCAGCGAGGATAGGCGCATGCCTGATCCGCTCCTGCCGGGCCTGCCGGAGGTCCTCGAGTCCCTCCACGTCGTGCGGATCCCCATGCGGGTGCGCTTCCGCGGGGTGATGGAACGCGAGGCGGCGCTGCTCCACGGGCCCGCCGGCTGGGGCGAGTTCGCGCCGTTCCTGGAGTACGACGACGCCGAGTCCGCGCGCTGGCTGGCGGCGGCGCTCGAGGCCGGGTGGCACGGTTGGCCCGTGGCGCAGCGGTCCTCGGTGCCGGTCAACGCCACCGTGCCCGCCGTGCCGGCGGACGAGGTCGCCGCGGTCCTGGCCCGGTATGACGGGTGCACCACCGCCAAGGTCAAGGTCGCCGAACGGGGCCAGCACCTCGCCGACGACGTCGACCGGGTGGCGGCGGTGCGCGAGGTGATGGGGCCGGCCGGGCGGATCCGGGTCGACGCCAACGGCGGGTGGGACCTCGAGCAGGCGAGGGAGGCGCTGAGCCGGCTCGCGGGATACGGGCTGGAGTATGCCGAGCAGCCGTGCGCGACCGTGGAGGACCTGGCCCGGCTGCGAACGGCGTTGGCGCGGGGCGGGATTGAGGTGCTGGTGGCGGCCGACGAGTCGATCCGCAAGGCCTCGGACCCGCTGCGTGTGGCGCGCGAGGGTGCCGCCGACGTGGTCGTGGTCAAGGTCGCCCCGCTCGGGGGAGTGCGGGCGGCGCTCGCGGTCACCCGGGAGTGTGGGCTGCCCACGGTCGTCTCGAGCGCGCTGGACACCTCGGTGGGCATCTCGGCCGGCGTGGCGCTCGCGGCGGCGCTGCCGGAGCTGCCCTTCGCCTGCGGGCTGGGCACCGTGGAGCTCATGGCCGGTGACGTGGCCGTGCCCTCGGTCGTGCCCCGGGGTGGGTCCCTGCCGGTGGCCGCGGCCGAGGTGGACCCGCTGCTGCTGGAGCGGTGGGCGGCGCCGGCGGAGCGGCGTGACTGGTGGGTCGACCGGGTCCGTCGGTGCTGGGAGGTGCTGCGTGCCGACGACCGCCGCTGACGTCGTCGAGATCGTTCACCTGCTGACCGGCGTGGGCGCGAGCCCGCGGCTGTCAGGAGGCTGGGGTGTCGACGCGCTGCACGGGCGACAGACCCGGGAGCACCGCGATGTGGACCTGGCCGTCGACGCAGGACGGCTGGACGCCTGCGTGGAGACGTTGCAGCGCAACGGTTTCGTCGTCACCACCGACTGGCTGCCGGTGCGCGTGGAGCTGTCCGACCACGTCGGCGGGAGTCACGTGGACCTTCACCCGCTGCACTTCGCGGCCGACGGCAGCGCCTGGCAGGCCGGTCTGGACGACACCCGGTTCGACTACCCGGCGGATGCCTGGTGCGCGGGCTCGGTCGGCGGGACGCAGGTCCGCTGCCTGTCGGCGCGGATGCAGCGCGCGTTCCACGCCGGCTACGAACCTCGGGAGGTCGACCGGCACGACCTCCGTCTGCTGGACGCGGTGTCCTCGCCGGGGGATCAGGCCCCGTAGAGGTTCTCGTCCCGGGCGTAGTCGGCGCCGTAGTAGCGCTCCAGCTCCTCGAGCGGGGTGTCCGGGCGCTCCAGCAGCTTGGCGATCTCGGCGCGTGACGGCAGCGCGTCAGGTGCCCAGGTCTCCGGCTGCCACAGCCCGGACCGCAGGAACGCCTTGGAGCAGTGGTGGAAGACCTCCTCGACCTCGACCACCATCGCCAGCAGGGGCCGCCTGCCCTTGACGGACATGTCGTCCAGGAAGGGCGCCTCCCGCACCAGGCGAGCGCGACCGTTGACCCGCAACGTGTCCCCCCGGCCCGGCACGAGGAACAGCAGCCCCACGTGCGGGTTCTGCAGCACGTTGAGGAAGCCGTCGGCGCGCCGGTTGCCGGGTCGCTCGGCGAGCGCGATCGTGTGGTCGTCGAGGACGTGGACGAGGTGGCCGGCGGGGTCACCCTTGGGGGAGGCGTCGAGGCGTCCCTGGGCGTCCGAGGTCGCGACGACGCACAGCGGCGAGGCCGCCAGCCACTGCCGGTCGAGCTCGGTCAAGGCGGGGCGCACCTTCTCGGCGACGCGCTGGCTCGGTGAGCCGAGCAGCTCCCGCAGCTCCTCCGCGCTGGTGACCTCGGTCCACGTCGTGCTCTCCACTGCCGCCCTCCCCATGGTCAGCTGGGCCATCCAGCCGCGCTGCGACCAGACCGTACTGCCGTGAGCCGGCGGGGGCCACGAGGGACCCGCGCGACCAGGCCGTGTGACCAGCCCGCGGCGACGACCAGGTGGCCGAGCGCGACACCCCAGGGACGGTGACGCGTGGCCGCGTGCCAGACCACGACCTGGCCGGCGTAGCGGACAGCCTGGGCGGAGGCGGGCATGTGCGCCAGCACGTAACGGCCACGGCGCGTGTGCCCCAGCGCCGACAGGTCGCGGCGGGCGACGACGGCCGACGCGGCGCCCGCCGCGGCATGGGCCACGAGCAGCGCCGTCCCCGGGCGACCGCGCCACATCAGCCAGGTGGACACGACGTCCGCGGCGGCGTCCGTCGCGAGCTTGGCGGGATGCACCTGGTGCAGCAGGTAGGCGGTGCGGTCCGTGCGGTGCTCCTTCAGGCAGCCGGTTGCTCGTCGACGGTGACGACGCCGTCGGCGCCGGCCAGCCAGCGCAGGCCGCCCACCATGGTGTGCCCGGCCGCCCGGATCGCGGTGCGCTCCAGGATCGGCAGGTGCGGCAGCAGCAGGGGCGAGCGTGCCCAGGTCGGCATCAGCCCGACCGCGGCCGCCCACAGCAGGCTGTACGCCGGCCGCGCCACCAACGGCAGCGGCGCCTCCAGCAGCAGGAACCGGGCCGTGTCGCGGGCTGCCCGCGTGCCCTCCAGCTCGGGCCGGAACGCCTCGATCCGCGCGGCCAGCCCGGCGGCGCTCGTCGGCACCTCGGCCGGGTCGGCGCCGAGGCGGAGGGCCACCTCACCGGCCTGCGCGACGTACTCGTCGGCCTCCTGCGGCGTCAGCGGACGGCGGCCGTAGGTCTGGTGCGCGGTCAGGAAGCTCTCCACCTCGGCCACGTGGATCCAGGCGAGCAGGTGCGGGTCGGAGGCGCGGTAGCTGCGCCCGTCCGGCGCCACGCCGCTGATCCGCGCGTGCACCCGTCGCACCGCGGCCACGGAGGCCTCCGCGTCCTCGGCGGTCCCGAACGTGGTCACCGCCAGGAACGCGCTGGTGCGTGCCAGCCGTCCCCAGGGGTCGGAGCGGTATCCCGAGTGCTCGGCCACCGCGGCCATGGCCAGCGGGTGCAGCGACTGCAGGAGCAGGGCGCGGATGCCGCCGGGGTACATCGCGGTGTCGGCGTGCACCCGCCGGATCGGCGAGCCGGGCGGGAACCAGCGCGGGCCGGGCGTGCCGTGGATGCGGTCGCGCAGCGCGGGGCCGTCCGGCCCGGCGACCTTGGCGAAGACGGCCTGCTGGACCTGGCTGCGGAGCACCTCGAGCGGGGCCATGCCCCCATTGTGCGCGCCCCCGGTGACACCCACGGTGCGACCTGGTGCCCGCTCCGTCGCGAATCGGGGCCCGTGGTGGCCCGATTCGCGGCGTACGGGGCACCAGGTGGGGTGGCGGGCGGCCGAACATGCCCGGCCGTCCGCGTGCGGCGGGACCGATGCGGCAGGATCGGGCACGTGAACCCCTCGACCGCCCTCGCGACCGTCCTCGTCGACGAGCTCGCGCGGCACGGGGTCCGCGAGGCGGTCCTGTGCCCCGGCTCGCGCTCGGCGCCGCTGGCCTACGCGTTGCAGGAGGCCGACCGCGCCGGCCGGATCCGCCTGCACGTGCGCGTGGACGAGCGCTCCGCGGGGTTCCTGGCCCTCGGCCTGGCCAAGCTGACCCGCCGCCCGGTCCCGGTGGTGACGACCTCCGGCACCGCGGTGGCCAACCTGCACCCGGCCGTCCTGGAGGCGCACCACGCGGCGGTGCCGCTGCTGGTCCTCAGCGCCGACCGCCCGCCGGAGCTGCGCGGCACCGGCGCCAACCAGACCACCACCCAGCCGGGCCTGTTCGGTATGCCGGTCCGTTGGCAGCACGACCTCGGCGCACCCGAGCGCCGCGCCGGGCAGGTGGCGGCCTGGCGCTCGACCGCCAGCCGCGCCTGCGCGGCCGCGACCGGCGCCCTCGGCGGCACCCCCGGGCCGGTCCACCTCAACCTGCCGCTGCGCGAGCCACTGGTGCCGAGCGCGGACGCCGAGCCCTGGCCCGAGCCGCTGGAGGGCCGTCCCGGCGGGGCGCCGTGGGTGCGCACCGACCGGGCCATCGCGGTGGCCGAGCCACTCCAGGACGAGCCGCGGACCCTGGTGCTGCTGGGCGACCTGCCGGACCCCAGCGCCGCCGCGGCGGTCGCCTCCCTGGTCGAGGCGACGGGGTGGCCGCTGCTGGCCGAGCCGTTCGGGGCCCTCGACCGTGCGACGGTGACCCCGCACGGGCCGCTGCTGCTGACCGCCACCGGGTGGCTGGAGCAGCACCTGCCCGCGCGGGTCCTCGTGGTCGGGCGGATCACCCTGTCCCGGGCGGTCGCGGCGCTGCTGCGCCGGCCGGAGGTCCGGGTCGAGGTCATCACGCCGGGGCACGGCTGGCCCGACCCCGGCCACGTGGCCGCGCGGGTCCACCCGTGGGCCTCGATCGCCGGCCACGAGCACCTCTCGGTCGACCGGGCCTGGGCCGACGCCTGGCGCGAGGCCGGCCGCAGCGTCGCCGCGGCTGCGCAGCCGGTCATCGCCGGCGCCTGGCCGTCGGGGCTCGGGGTCGCCGCCGCCGTCGCGGGCGCGTTGCCCGAGCACGCCACGCTGTTCGTCGGCTCCTCCAACGCCGCCCGCGACCTGGACCTCGCGCTGACCCCGACGACGCTGGCCACGGGGGCGGCCGTGGTCGCCAGCCGCGGCCTGGCCGGGCTCGACGGCTGCGTGTCCACCTCCGTGGGGCTGGCCCTGGCGCACCCGGCGCGGTCGACCTACGCCCTGATGGGCGACCTGACCTTCCTGCACGACAGCAACGGCCTGCTCATCGGGCCGCACGAGCCCCGCCCGGACCTGACCGTGGTGGTGCCCAACGACGACGGCGGGGGCATCTTCACCCTGCTGGAGCCGGGGGAGCCCGCGCGGGCGGCCGACTTCGAGCGCATCTTCGGCACGCCGACGGGCACCTCCCTGGCCGACCTGTGCCGCGCGCACGGCGTCGACCACACCCGGGCCACCACGCGCGAGGAGCTCACGGCCGCCGTCGCCGCCCGCCCGCGGGGCCTGCGGGTCGTCGAGGTCCCGATGCCGCGGGACGGGCACCGCGACCTGCACACCCGCCTGCGCGAGGCGGCGGCGACAGCACTGGCCTAGAAGGCGATCCCGGGCATCGGCTCGCGGTCGGCCCGCATCGCCAGCGACAGCTGCCGCACGGCGCCGGTCCGCAGCTCCTCGACGAGCCCTCGGTGGGCCTGGGAGGCGATGCTGCGCGAGCCGAGGTAGGCGGCGCCGAGCGCCTGCACCGGCAGCCGCAGGTCGGCGGGGTCCGTGGTCGGCGCGCACCGTCCGACGCCCTTGTCGTCCACCGAGAGGCGCCAGCGCCGCTGGTTCCACGGGCACACCTCGTCGACGACCTCGAGCACCACGTCACACGCGGCGGCGTAGCCGCGCCCGGACAGCGCACGCCCGACGTCGACCAGGCGCAGCCACAGGCCGTCGTAGGTCGAGATGTCGACCGCCCGCGGCCCGCCGGCCCACCACAGCAGCGGGTCGTCGGTCGAGCGCTGGTCGAAGGTCACCGTCGTCGTCAGGTCGAAGTCGACCAGCCGGCGGGCCAGGGCCAGCAACGAGGCCTCGTCGAGCGCCGCGACCTCGGTGACCGCGACGGTGCCCTTGGGGCTGCCGTCCTCCCAGGTGCCGGAGCGGGTGAACCGCGCGTAGCCGGTCGCCTCGCCGTCGCGGGAGCAGAACATCACCTGCTGGGGCTCCCGGCCCACGCGCGCCGGCGGGTGGTCGCGGAACAGCACCTGGCCCATGAGCTCCGAGCGGGTCACCGCGCCGAGCGTCGACGCCGTGGCCGCGACGTGGAGCCGGTGGACCCGCGCCCGCGCCTCGTCGGAGTCCATCGGCATGAACCCGGTCTCCAGACGGCCGGCCTCCTCCTCCAGCGCCGGCGCCGTGAAGGTGGCCCCGCGCCCCATGGACAGGTGCACCTCGAGGGAGGCCACGGCATACCCGAACCGGCCGTAGATGGCCGGTTCGGCCGCGTGCAGCCCGCTGACCCCGACGCCCTGCTCGTGCAGCTGGGCGAAGTGGTGGCCCAGCATCGCCCGCAGCACGCCCCGGCGCCGGTGGTCGGGGTGCACCGAGACCCAGGACAGGCCGGGCATCGGCACCGTGGTCAGCGTGTCCAGCGGACCCGGGACGGTCAGGCCCAGGCCGAAGGCGGTGTAGACGCCGCACAGCGTCGTGCCGCCGTCGCGGCTGGCGCCGAAGGTCCTCGGCCACTCGAAGTAGTCGAGGACGTGCTCCATGTCGTGCTGGGACGGGTCGAAGAAGAAGGCCGCCGCGTCGACGCCGAGCAGCCGGTCACGGTCCTCGGGGCCGAGCGGGACGACCGTGACACCGGCAGCAGGCTGTTGACTGTCCATGGGACGGAGCGTTGCGCCACCGTGACCGGCCATGCAACAGGATTGACCCCATGCACACACCGGTGAAGGGGTCGGTACCGGCGGTCGTCGCGGTCTTCACGATCAACGGTGCGCTGATGGCGCAGGCCTATGCCCGCATGCCCCAGCTGCGTGACCAGGTCGGCGCGACCCCGGCCCAGCTGGGCCTGGCCCTGGTCGGGGGCGGCATCGGCTCGGTGCTGGCCATGCCGTGGACCGGTCGGGTGGTGGAGCGGTGGGGCAGCCGGGCGACGATCCGCGTGGTTGCCCTGGTCAACGTGCTGGCGTGGGCGACCGTCGCCTGGACGGGTTCTCCGCTGGCGCTGGCCGCGACCCTGGTCGTGGTCGGGGCCACCACAGGGGTCTGGGACGTGGCGATGAACGTCCAGGGGCACCACGTCGAGCGGTTGCGCGGCCGCTCGCTCATGCCTCGCCTCCACGCGGGCTTCTCCGCCGGCACCCTGGCCGGAGCGCTGGCCGGTGCGCTCGCCGCCAAGCTCACCCTCCCGCTGCAGGTGCAGCTGCCGGTGTTCAGCGTCCTGACCTTCGCCGTGGTCATCGTCGCGACCCGGCGCTTCATCGGCGACCACGTCGGCGTCGAGGTCACGCCCGAGGAGGAGACGGTCGAGCCCACGCGTTCCGGCATCACCTCCCTGGAGGTGCTGATCGGGCTGATCACCCTGTCCACCGCCATCGGGGAGGGCGCGGCCAACGACTGGCTGGCCCTGCTGCTGGTCGACGTCCGGGACGCCCCGCCCGCGTTCGGGGCCCTGACCTTCGCCGCGTTCAACCTGACGATGCTGCTCGGCCGACTCGCCGGCGGGCCGGCGATCGAGCGCTTCGGCCGGGTGTGGGTGCTGCGGGTCAGCGGCCTGTGCGCCTGCGCCGGGGTGCTGCTGGTCTGCCTCGTGCCGATGCTGGGTGCCGCGGTCCTCGGCGGCCTGCTGTGGGGCCTGGGCCTGGCCACCGTCTTCCCTGCGACGATGTCGGCCGCCGGCGAGGTGCCCGGCCGCGGCCAGCGGGCGATCGGCGTCGTCTCCACGATCGGCTACGGCGGGTTCCTCCTCGGGGCGCCGACCATCGGCCTGCTCACCAGCCACGTCGGGCTGGACCGCGCGCTGCTCCTCGTCGCCGGCTTCGCGGCGCTGATCGTGGTCCTCGCGCGGTATGCCGCGCCGGTCCCCGCCACGTCGCACGAGGTGCACGAGCCCGACGTGGGCCCGCTGCGCTGAGGCGACGGGGTCAGAGGGCCTCGAGGGCGTCGCGCATCGGCACGAACTTGGCGTCGGACTCGGCCAGCTCGGCGTCGGGGTCGGACCCGGCCACGATGCCGCAGCCGGCGAACAGCCGCAGCCGCCGCGCGTCGTCGCGGTCGAAGGCCCCGCAGCGCAGCGCGATGCCCCACTCGCCGTCGCCGCTGGCGTCCATCCAGCCGACCGGCCCGGCGTAGCGCCCGCGGTCCATGTGCTCCAGCTCGGCGATGGCCTGAGCGGCGACCGGGGTGGGCGTCCCGCACACGGCCGCGGAGGGGTGGAGCGAGGCCGCCAGCCCGAGTGAGGTGGTGCCGTCGGCGAGCACGCCGGCCACGTCGGTGGCCAGGTGCATGACGTTGGTCAGGTGCAGCACGAACGGCGCCTCGGGCACGTTCATCGAGGTGCAGTGCGGCTCCAGCGCGTCGGCGACGGAGCGCACGGCGTACTCGTGCTCCTCGAGGTCCTTGGACGAGCGCGCCAGCGACGCGGCCAGGGCCAGGTCGTGCTCGTCGTCGCCGGTGCGGCGGATCGTGCCGGCCAGCACCCGGGAGGTGACCAGGCCCTTCTCGAGGCGCACCAGCATCTCCGGCGTGGCGCCGACCAGGCCGTCGACGGCGAACACCCACGTGTTGTCGTAGCGCTCGGCCAGGCGCTGCAGCAGCCAGCGCGGGTCGATCGGGTCGGCTGCGTCGACCTCGAGGTCGCGGGCCAGGACCACCTTGTCCATCTCGCCGGCGGCGATACGGGACACCGCCTCGGCGACCGCCCCGCCCCACTGCGCCCCGGACAGGGCCCCGTCGGCGAAGGCGACCTCACGCGGCGCCGCCGGGGGCTCGCCCGGCCCGGGGGTGAGGACCGCCGGCAGGCTCGAGCCCTGCGTGATCGTGGTGAGCCAGAAGCGCGAGCCACGGTGACCCAGGACGACCTCCGGCACCACCAGGGAGGCACCGGCCGGGGAGTCGTCGGCGAACGCGATCGAGCCGAAGCAGACCGGTCCCGTGCCCGGCAGCAGCACGTCGTCGCGGACCACCGCCCGGGAGACGACCTCCCGCCACCACTCCTGGGCGGCGGCGAACCGCTGCGGGCCGCCCGCCTCGAAGACCAGCGCCCGGCCCCAGCCGACCAGCCCCTCGCCGCGGCGCACCCACGAGGAGATCGCCTCGGGGGAGACGTGGCCGGGTAGCAGCGACAGCAGCGCGCCGGGATCCTCGAGCGCCACTGTGCGCGCCACGAGCGGCCCGGCCGCGGGAGGCGGCGGGACGGGTGCGGGCTCGGTGGTCACGGTGAGCAAGCCTACGACCGGGTCCCGCGCGCCCGACCCCGGACCACGGTGACGGGGTCCGCACGGGCCGGTCACCCGGCATACCCGGTGGTGGCCGTGCAGGCCACCTCACGGCATACGGGAGGATGTGGCCCATGATCCGCGCCAGCCTCGACAAGCGTCCCCGCGACGTCGCCGCGATGTTCGACGACGTGGCGGGCAGGTACGACGTCACCAACGACGTGCTGTCCCTCGGCCAGGACCGCCTCTGGCGCAAGGCCGTCGTGCGCGCCGTCGACGCCCGGCCGGGGGAGCGGGTGCTCGACATCGCGGCCGGCACCGGCACCAGCAGCGAGCCGTTCGCCGACGCCGGGATCGACGTGGTGCCGGCCGACTTCTCCCTCGGCATGCTGCGGGTCGGCAACCGCCGCCGCCCCGACCTGGGCTTCACCGCCGCCGACGCGCTGCGGCTGCCGTTCGCCGACGCGTCCTTCGACGTGGTCACGATGTCCTTCGGGCTGCGCAACGTCTCCGACACCCTCGGCGCACTGCGCGAGTTCCTGCGGGTGACCAGACCGGGCGGGCGCCTCGTGGTCTGCGAGTTCAGCCACCCGACCAACGCGGCGTTCCGCAAGGTCTACAGCGAGTACCTCATGCGCTCACTGCCGCCGATCGCCCGGCGGGTCAGCTCCAACCCCGAGTCCTACGTCTACCTGGCCGAGTCCATCCAGGCGTGGCCCGACCAGGCCGGTATGGCGCGCACGGTCACCGAGGCGGGATGGCAGGACGTGGCCTGGCGCAACCTCAGCGGCGGCATCGTGGCCCTGCACCGCGCGGTCAAGGCGGGTTAGGTCTGCCTCAGTTCGGCAGGGTCCCGGGCGCGGGCGTAGAGTTCCCGGGTATTCGTGAAGATCTTCACAAGCGCGTGCACGCAGCAATCAGCATGGTGAGGAAGCCGTGAGCAAGAGCGAGACCGGGGCAGGGGCGACCCTCGCGTCGGGCACCCCGGCCACCGAGACCGCCGATGTGATCGTCGTCGGCGCCGGGCCGGGAGGTTCCGCCACCGCGGCCTACCTCGCCGACCACGGCCTCGACGTCCTGCTCCTGGAGAAGTCGGCCTTCCCGCGCGACAAGATCTGCGGCGACGGCCTGACCCCGCGCGCGACCAAGGAGCTCATCTCCCTCGGCGTCGACACGACCGGGTGGCAGCGCACCAAGGGCCTGCGCATCAAGGGCGGCGGCCACACGCTGCAGCTCGACTGGCCG
>DASSPC010000396.1:0-14006 GCA_035699865.1 Oryzihumus sp.
ACCCAGCTGGCCAACGTCGAGGGCTTCCTGCACCGCCTGCCCGACCACGCCATGATCGCCGCCGGCGGCAAGCGCGCCAGCGGCCTGGGCGACGGCTACTTCCTCGAGCCCACCGTGGTCTCGGGGCTGCAGCAGGACGACGAGGTGATCCAGAAGGAGATCTTCGGCCCGGTCATCACCGCCCAGCGCTTCACCGACGAGGCCACCGCGCTCGAGTGGGCCAACGGCGTGCAGTACGGCCTGGCGAGCAGCGTGTGGACCAAGGACTTCGGCCGGGCCATGCGCATGAGCAAGCGCCTCGACTTCGGCTGCGTATGGATCAACACGCACATCCCGATCGTCGCCGAGATGCCGCACGGGGGGTTCAAGCACAGCGGCTACGGCAAGGACCTGTCGATGTACGGCTTCGAGGACTACACCCGCATCAAGCACGTCATGGCCAACATCGACGCCTGACCCGTCAGCACCTGAAGGAGCACCGGCATGAACGAGCAGAACCCCCTCCCACCCGAGCTGACGGCCGCGCTCGCCCGCGGGTTGGTCTCGCGCAGGACGCTGATGAGCAGCGCGGCGGGCATCGCCGCGGTGGCCGCGCTGGCCGCCTGCGGCTCCAAGGGACGCTCCGCGGCGGGCGGCGGCACCCCGACCGCCAAGGCCGCGCCGACGGACCTGTCCGACACCGACAAGGTCGTCAACTGGTCGAACTGGCCGGAGTACATCGACGTCGACGACAAGACCCAGCGCCACCCGACGATCGACGCCTTCACCAAGCAGACCGGCATCAAGGTCAACTACACCGAGGACTACAACGACAACGACGAGTTCTACGCCAAGGTGCGGCCGCTGCTGGCCGCCGGCAAGGACACCGGCCGCGACGTCTGGGTCAGCACCGACTGGATGGCCTCCCGCCTGATCCGCCTCGGCTACGCGCAGAAGCTCGACCTGGCCAACATCCCCAACCACGGCAACGTCGAGGCCTCCCTGGCCAACGTCCCGTGGGACCCGGGCCGCCTCTACACCCTGCCGTGGCAGAGCGGCTTCGCCGGCATCGCGTGGAACCCCAAGGCCACCGGGGGCAAGAAGGTCGAGTCGGTCGACCAGCTGCTCACCGACCCGGCGCTCAAGGGCAAGATCACGCTGCTGACCGAGATGCGTGACACCGTCGGCCTCGTGCTCATGGCCATGGGCAAGAAGCTGGCGAGCTTCACCGACGCCGACTTCGACGCCGCGATCGCCGAGCTGCAGAAGGCCAAGGACGCCGGGCAGATCAAGGGATTCACCGGCAACGACTACACCAAGCCCCTCGCTGCCGGCGACACCGCGGCCTGCTTCGCCTGGACCGGTGACGTGGTGCAGCTCAAGGCCGACAACCCCAACCTCGGCTACGCCCTGCCCTCGACCGGCTACACCCTGTGGTCGGACAACTTCGTCATCCCCGCGCTCGCGCAGCACAAGAAGAACGCCGAGCGGCTCATCAACTACTACTACGACCCCAAGGTCATGGCCCTGGTCGTGGACTACGTCAACTACATCGCCCCGGTGAAGGGGGCCAAGGAGTTCCTCGTGAAGCAGGACCCGTCGGTCGCGCAGAACCCGCTCATCTTCCCCAGCGCTGAGGTGCTCTCCCACTCCCAGGTCTTCAAGGGTCTCGACCCGGCCACGGAGACCAAGTACAACAAGAAGTTCCAGGCGCTGATCTCCGGCTGACCACGATGGCAACCGAATCCGCGGGCGACCTGCGCCTCATCGACATCACCAAGCGCTACGAGACCTTCACCGCGGTCGACAACCTCAGCCTGGTCATCCCCCAGGGGTCGTTCTTCGCCCTCCTCGGCCCGTCCGGCTGCGGCAAGACGACCACCCTGCGGATGGTGGCCGGACTGGAACAGCCCACCGTGGGGCGCATCCTCATCGGCGAGCGCGACATCACCGACACCAAGGCCTACCAGCGCAACGTCAACACGGTCTTCCAGAGCTACGCGCTCTTCCCGCACCTGAGCATCCTGGACAACGTCACGTTCGGCCTGCGCCGCCGCGGGGTCAAGGACTACAAGACCAAGGCGATGGAGGCCCTGGAGCTGGTGCAGCTGGCGCACATCGCCAAGAAGAAGCCCGCACAGCTCTCCGGTGGCATGCAGCAGCGGGTGGCCCTGGCGCGGGCGATCGTCAACCGGCCGGACGTGCTGCTGCTGGACGAGCCGCTCGGTGCCCTCGACCTCAAGCTGCGCCGGCAGATGCAGATCGAGCTCAAGCGCATCCAGTCCGAGGTCGGGATCACCTTCGTGCACGTCACCCACGACCAGGAGGAGGCCATGACCATGGCCGACACCATCGCGGTGATGAACGCCGGCCGGCTCGAGCAGGTCGGCGACCCGGGCGTCCTGTACGAGAACCCGGCCACGACGTTCGTCGCGAACTTCCTCGGCCAGTCCAACCTGCTCAAGGCCGAGGTGGTCGGCACGCCGGGCGAGCTGGCCGACCTCGACGTCCACGGCGTCAAGCTCCGGCTGCCCACCCCTCGCCTGGTCGAGGGCGTCCAGACCATGTGGCTGGGCGTGCGCCCGGAGAAGCTGCGCCTGGTCGACGGCCTGGCGGCCACGGGGATGGAGGACGGGCTCAACACCCTGACCGGCACGGTCACCGACGCCTCGTTCACCGGCCTCGCCACCAACTACCTGGTCCGGTTGCCCTGGGGACAGGAGCTCGCGGTCGTCCAGCAGAACGACGGTATGCCGCGTGCCTCCGTGGGCACGTCGGTCACCCTCGCGTGGGCCCCCGAGCACAGCTTTGCCCTGGACTCCCGGCAGGACGCCCACGCCGGCGCCCAGGACCAGGCCGACGACACCGGGGCGGCGTAGTGGCCGAGATCGGCGCCCTGGCCGCGGCGAGCGAGCACCACAAGCCGGCTCGCCGCGGACGGTGGACGCCGTACCTGCTGCTGGTGCCCGGACTGCTCTGGCTCGTCATCTTCTTCGTCCTGCCGACCCTCTCCCTGGCCAGCCAGTCGCTGCAGACCGGCTCGGTGGACACCGGCTACACGATGACGTGGAACTGGCAGACCTACACCGACGCGCTGGCGTCGTACTGGCCGCAGTTCCTGCGCTCGCTCATCTACGCCGGGTCCGCGACGGTGCTGGCGCTGCTGGCCGGCTACCCGCTGGCCTACTTCATGGCGCAGCGGGCGGGGAAGTGGAAGAACCTGCTGCTGGTCGCGGTCATCGCGCCGTTCTTCACCAGCTTCCTGATCCGCACGCTGGCCTGGCAGATCATCCTCAACAACGACGGGATCGTCAGCACGGTCGCGCGGAGCATCCACCTCACCGACCTGCTGCAGGCCCTGCACCTGACCCAGACCAACCAGCTCATGGCCTCGCCGTTCGCGGTCATCTGCGGGCTGACCTACAACTTCCTGCCGTTCATGATCCTCCCGCTCTACGCCAACCTCGAGCGGCTCGACCCGCGCCTGGTCGAGGCTGCGGGTGACCTCTACGCCTCGCCGGTGCAGTCGTTCCGCCGGGTCATCTGGCCCCTGTCGCTGCCGGGGGTGGTGGCCGGCACCCTGCTGACGTTCATCCCCGCCGCCGGTGACTACATCAACTCCCGGCTGCTCGGCAGCACCCAGACGGTGATGATCGGGCAGGTCATCGACGGGCAGTTCCTGCAGGTCCTGGACTACCCGACCGCGGCGGCGCTGTCGTTCCTGCTCATGCTGACGATCGTCGTGCTGGTCGCGCTCTACGTGCGGCGCAGCGGCACCGAGGAGCTGGTCTGAGATGGCGTGGATCCGTCGGCACCTGCTCGCCATCGTGGCGTTCCTGGTGCTCTTCTACATGCTCCTGCCCAACATGGTCGTCATCCTGTTCTCCTTCAACAAGCCGAACGGGCGCTACAACTACCAGTGGACCCAGTTCTCCCTGGATGCCTGGACCAACCCCTGCGGGGCGCCGGGCATGTGCTCGGCCCTCGGGCTGAGCCTGCAGATCGGGCTCATCGCCTCGATCGTCGCGACGATCCTCGGCACCGCCGTCGCCTTCGCGCTCGGCCGCTACCGGTTCAAGGGCCGGGCCGGCACCAACCTGCTCATCTTCATGCCGATGGCCACCCCCGAGGTCGTCATGGGCTCGAGCCTGCTGACCCTGTTCATCGCCCTGGGCATCCCGACCGGGCGCACCACGATCCTCATCGCGCACATCATGTTCTGCCTGTCGTTCGTGGTGGTCACCGTCAAGGCGCGCATCGCCTCGCTGGACCCCCGGCTGGAGCAGGCGGCGGCGGACCTCTTCGCGAACGAGTACCAGACGTTCACCAAGGTCACCCTGCCCCTGGTGGCGCCGGGCATCGCCGCGGGCGCGTTGCTGTCGTTCTCGCTGAGCTTCGACGACTACATCATCACCAACTTCAACGCGAGCCCCGCGTCGGTGACGTTCCCGATGTTCGTGTGGGGCGCCGCCCAGCGCGGCACCCCGGTGCAGATCAACGTCATCGGGACCGTCATGTTCCTCGCCTCCCTGGCGATCGTCGGTATGGCGCAGCTGGTCAGCGCCCGCCGTTCCCGAGTGAAGGTGGCCTGAATGCGGATCCTCGTGGTCGGCTCCGGCGGAGTCGGCGATGCCGTCGCGCGCATCGCCGTGGAGCGGGACTTCTTCGAGCACCTGGTCGTCGCCGACTACGACGAGGCGCGCGCCCGCGCGACGGTCGAGGCGGCCAGCGCCCGGCGCGAGGGCGAGTCCCGGCTGGTCGCCGCCCGGGTCGACGCCTCCAGCAGCGAGGCGGTGGCGGCGCTGGCCCGTGAGCACGGCATCACGCACGTGCTCAACGCGGTCGACCCGCGCTTCGTCATGCCCGTCTTCGAGGGGGCTCTGACCGCCGGTGCCGACTACCTCGACATGGCGATGAGCCTGAGCCGCCCGCACCCCGAGCGGCCCTATGAGGAGTCGGGGGAGAAGCTCGGCGACGCCCAGTTCGCGGTCGCGCAGCAGTGGGAGGACGCCGGGCGCCTGGCCCTGGTCGGCATGGGCGTCGAGCCGGGCCTGTCCGACGTGTTCGCCCGCTACGCCGCCGACCACCTGTTCAGCGAGATCGAGGAGCTCGGCACCCGCGACGGCGCCAACCTGTCGGTGACCAACGAGGCCGGCGAGGAGATCTTCGCGCCGAGCTTCTCGATCTGGACCACGATCGAGGAGTGCCTCAACCCCCCGGTCATCTGGGAGAAGGACCGCGGCTGGTTCACCACGCCGCCGTTCTCCGAGCCCGAGGTGTTCGACTTCCCCGAGGGCATCGGCCCGGTGGAGTGCGTCAACGTCGAGCACGAGGAGGTCCTCCTCATGCCGCGGTGGGTCGACGCGAAGCGGGTGACCTTCAAGTACGGCCTCGGTGACGAGTTCATCGGCGTGCTCCGGACGCTGCACACGCTGGGCCTGGACCGCACCGGGAAGGTGCGCGTCGGCGGCGTGGAGGTCTCGCCCCGCGACGTGGTCGCCGCCTGCCTGCCGGACCCGGCCACGATCGGCCCGCGGATGACCGGCAAGACGTGCGCCGGCCTGTGGGTCACCGGCACGGGCAAGGACGGCCGGCCGCGCGAGGTCTACCTCTACCACGTCGTCGACAACGAGTGGGCGATGCGCGAGTACGGCGCCCAGTGCGTGGTCTGGCAGACCGCGGTCAACCCCGTGGTCGCCCTCGAGCTGCTCGCCACCGGTGCCTGGTCCGGCGCCGGGGTGCGCGGGCCCGAGTCCTTCGACGCGGTGCCCTTCCTCGACCTGCTCCAGGCGCCCGCGCCGAAGGGCTACGGCTCCCCGTGGGGTCAGCAGGACCGATGAGCAGGTGGGCGGCCACGAGCCGCGGATCCCGTTGTCCCAGCGGGCCTAGGATCGAGCCATGACCCGGTACGGCCCCCAGTTCGGCCCCGACATCACCTTCCTCGGCGTGCCCCGCTGCGACCTGGACGACCCCGAGACCTACGCCGACGCGGAGGTCGTCATCCTGGGCGCGCCGTTCGACGGGGGCACCTCGCACCGGCCGGGCACGCGGTTCGGTCCGATGGCGATCCGGATGACGGACTACCTGGCCCACGACGGGTCCCGTCCCAGCCTGGCCCTGCGCACCGACGGGCTGGTCGACCTCAAGGTCGTCGACGCCGGCGACGTGGAGATGTACTCCGGGGAGATCGAGAAGGCGCTGCCCGCGCTCGAGGCGGCGGTGGAGAAGGTCGCCCGCGCCGGCAAGATCCCGGTCGTCCTCGGCGGTGACCACTCCATCGCCTACCCCGACGCCAAGGGCGTGGCCAACGTCCTGGGCCACGGCCGCATCTCGATGCTGCACTTCGACGCCCACGCCGACACCGGCGACATCGAGTTCGGCTCGCTGTGGGGCCACGGGCAGCCGATGCGCCGGCTGATCGAGTCCGGGGCCCTGCGCGGCGACCGGTTCCTGCAGATCGGGCTGCGCGGCTACTGGCCTCCGCCGGAGACGCTGGACTGGATGGCCGGCCAGCAGATGCGCTCCTACGAGATGACCGAGATCGGCCAGCGCGGGCTGGAGGAGTGCCTCACCGAGGCCTTCGGTATCGCGATGGACGAGTGCGAGGGCGTCTTCCTGTCCGTGGACATCGACGTGTGCGACCCGGGGCACGCCCCGGGCACCGGCACGCCCGAGCCGGGCGGCATCTCGGCGCGCCAGCTGCTGGACTCGGTGCGCCGCATCTGCCTGGAGCTGCCCGTCGTGGGCCTCGACGTGGTCGAGGTCAGCCCGCCCTACGACCACGCCGACATCACGGCCGCGCTGGCCAACCGCGTGGTGCTCGAGGCCCTGTCGGCCATCGCCCGCCGGAGGCAGGACGCCCGCGACGGCACCTCGTGGGACCCCCGTCGCCCCCTGCTCGACGGTCGCTGACCGCTCGGGCCGCGGACCCGGCATACCGGCCGCACCACCTGACCCCCTCCGTCCCTGACCCTCCTGAGAGGCTGACCACCATGGCGACCGAGTCCGAGAAGACCCTCATCGACAGCGTGCCCACCGGGCTGTTCATCGGCGGGCAGTGGCGCAACAGCAGCGACGGCGCGACGATCAAGGTCGAGGACCCCGCAACGGGCGAGGTCCTCACCGAGGTCGCCGACGCCACCGTCGCCGACGGCACCGCCGCCCTCGACGCGGCCGTGGCCGCGCAGGCCGACTGGGCCGCCACCCCGCCGCGCGACCGCGGCGAGATCCTGCGTCGGGCGTTCGAGGCGATCACCGCCCGCGCCGACGACTTCGCGATGCTGATGACCCTGGAGATGGGCAAGCCGCTGGCGGAGTCGCGGGGCGAGGTCACCTACGGCGCCGAGTTCTTCCGCTGGTTCTCCGAGGAGGCCGTGCGCATCCACGGGCGCTGGTCCACCGCGCCCAACGGCGCGACCCGGCTGATGACGATGAAGCAGCCGGTCGGCCCGACGCTGATGATCACGCCCTGGAACTTCCCGCTGGCCATGGGCACCCGCAAGATCGGGCCCGCCCTGGCCGCCGGCTGCACGATGGTGGTCAAGCCCGCCTCCCAGACCCCGCTGACCATGCTGGCGCTGGCCGACCTGCTCACCGAGTGCGGCGTGCCCGCCGGGGTCCTCAACGTCATCACCACCCACCGCACCGGGGACGTCATGGAGCCGCTGATCCGCGACCCGCGGCTGCGCAAGCTGACGTTCACCGGCTCCACCCCGGTCGGCAAGGCGCTGGTGGAGCAGTCGGCCGAGCAGCTGCTGCGGGTCTCGATGGAGCTCGGCGGCAACGCGCCGTTCCTGGTCTTCGGCGACGCCGACGTCGACAAGGCGGTCGAGGGCGCGATGCTGGCCAAGATGCGCAACATCGGCGAGGCGTGCACCGCCGCCAACCGCTTCCTGGTGCACGAGTCGGTGGTCGAGGAGTTCTCCCGCAAGTTCGCCGAGCGGATGGCCAAGCTGACCGTCGGGCGCGGCACCGAGGACGGCGTCACGGTCGGCCCGCTGATCGACGACAAGGCCCGCGCCAAGGTCACCGAGCTCGTGGACGAGGCTCGGGAGAAGGGGGCCACCGTCCTCGTCGGCGGCTCGGCCACCGGCGACCGCGGCTACTTCTTCGAGCCCACCGTGCTCGCCGACGTGCCGACCGACGCCCGGCTGTTCCGCGAGGAGATCTTCGGCCCGGTGGCGCCGATCTCGACGTTCAGCACCGACGACGAGGCCATCGCGAAGGCCAACGACACGGAGTACGGCCTGGTCGCCTACGCCTTCACCGAGAACCTGTCGCGCATGATCAGGGTCAGCGAGGCGCTGGAGTTCGGCATGGTCGGCATCAACCAGGGCATCGTGTCCAACCCGTCGGCACCGTTCGGCGGGGTCAAGCACAGCGGCTTCGGGCGCGAGGGCGGCTTCGAGGGCATCGAGGAGTACCTCGAGACCAAGTACGTCGGCATCGCCCCCTGACGCTCCCCGATGACCCCCTCGCCCCTGCGGACGAGGGGGTCATCGGCTGTTCGGGCAGACCTGTCCCGAAGGCCCGCGACGGGGCCGGCGGCGGTGCTGCACTGGCGGCATGAGCACCGAGCGCCTGCAGTCCCTGACCGACCTCATCGACACCACGGACGCCACCATCCGGGCCGGCGCCGTGGCCGGTGCGCGGGTGTGGCCGACCGGCTTCCACGCCCTCGACAAGGCGCTCTCGGGTGGCCTTCGCTCCGGTGAGCTGGTGCTGCTCGGTGGCCCGCAGGGCCTGGGCAAGACCACCTTCGCGCTCCAGCTCATGCGCAACGTCGTGTCCGCCGGCCGCACCGCGGTGTACTTCTCCTTCGAGCACGACACCCACACCCTGCTCGAGCGGCTGATGAGCCTCGAGGCGGCCGAGCACGCCGGGCTGAACGGCGTGGCGCTGCACCAGGTCCGTGAGCGCTTCGAGGTGCGTCACGGGCAGTCGGAGTCGCTGCAGGACCGGCTGGCCGGCTCGCCCGGGGGGCCCGAGGCGGTGGCCGCGCTGCGTGACCTCGGCGGCCGGCTGCACGTGCACCGCTCCAGCGGCGTGCACACCGACCTGGCGCAGATGCGCAGCGTGGTCGAGGCCATCAGGGACGCGACCGGGGAGGCGCCCCTGGTGATCGTGGACTACCTGCAGAAGGTCGCCGTCGCTTCCGCGCACGCCGATGAGGACGAGCAGGTGGCCGAGGTGGCCGAGGGGCTGAAGGAGCTCGCGCTGGAGCTGGCGGTGCCGGTCGCGGCCATCGTCGCGGCCGAGAAGGCGGCGCTCAAGCCCGGCATGCGGATGCGGGCCCGTCACCTGCGCGGGTCCTCTGCCCTGGCCTACGAGGCGGACATCCTGCTGCTCATGGCGGAGAAGTTCGACGTCGTGGCGCGGCACCACCTGGTCTACGACCTCGGCAACGCCGACCGGTTCCGCCGCTGGGTCGTCGTGACCATCGAGAAGAACCGCAACGGCGTGGACAAGGTCGAGCTGGAGTTCCACAAGCGCTTCGAGCAGAGCCGGTTCGACCCCGAGGGCCGCGAGGTCACCGAGCAGCTGGTCGAGGAGCGGGTCTTCGTCGACTGACCCCGCGTCCACGACCCACCCAGCACCCGGGCCCGGCCGCCGTTCCCCTCTTCCGACGCACGCGGCCGGTGTCCGGGTGACGCCGGGGGTGCGCCCGGGCCGCGCACCCCCGGCAGGCCAGAATGGGCCGGTGAGCTCACCGCGAAGCATCGCCATCCTGGGGTCCACCGGCTCGATCGGGACCCAGGCCATCGACGTCATCTCCCGCAACGCCGACCGGTTCCACGTCTCCGCGCTCAGCGCCGGCGGGGCCAACCTGGCCCTGCTCGCCGAGCAGGCGGTGGCGCTGCAGGTCGAGCAGGTGGCCGTCGCCTCGGGCGACCGCGACGAGGTCTCGGCGGCGGTCGGCGCGGCAGCGGCGCGGGCCGGCCACCCGGCATACCGGCCGGAGGTGCTGGTCGGGCCCGAGGCGGGCACGACGGTCGCGGGGGCCGGGGCGGACGTGGTGCTCAACGGCATCACCGGCTCCATCGGCCTGCGGCCCACCCTGGCGGCGCTGGAGGCCGGCTCCACGCTGGCGCTGGCCAACAAGGAGTCGCTGATCGTCGGCGGTCCGCTGGTCAAGGCGGCTGCGCGCCCCGGTCAGATCGTGCCTGTGGACAGCGAGCACAGCGCCCTCGCACAGTGCCTGCGTGGGGGCCGCGCCGGGGAGGTCGCCCGCCTGGTCGTGACCGCCAGCGGCGGCCCGTTCCGCGGCCGCACCCGGGCCGAGCTGGCCGACGTCACCCCCGAGCAGGCCCTGGCCCACCCGACGTGGGCGATGGGCCCGGTGGTCACCACCAACTCCGCGACCCTGGTCAACAAGGGCCTGGAGGTCATCGAGGCCCACCTGCTCTTCGACATCCCCTTCGACCGGATCGAGGTCGTCGTCCACCCGCAGTCAGTCGTGCACTCGATGGTCGAGTTCACCGACGGCTCCACGCTGGCCCAGGCCTCGCCGCCGGACATGCGGCTGCCGATCGCGCTCGGTCTGGGCTGGCCCGACCGCGTGCCCGGCGCGGCGCCGGCGTGCGACTGGACGCAGGCGGCGACCTGGGAGTTCTTCCCGCTGGACGACGAGGCCTTCCCGGCCGTCGCCCTGGCGCGGCACGTCGGGACCGAGGGCGCGACGTACCCGGCGGTGTTCAACGCCGCGAACGAGGAGTGCGTCGAGGCCTTCCTCGGCGGGCGGATCCGGTTCGTCGACATCGTGGACACCGTGGCCCGGGTGGTCGAGGAGCACGTGGTGAACGATCCGGGCGCCCTGAGCGTTGAGTCGGTGCTGCGCGCCGAGTCCTGGGCGCGAGCCCGGGCAAGGGAGGTCCTCGGCCTGGCCGCACGTGAGACGGTGGAGTCGTGAGCTACGTCCTGGGTGTCCTGTTCGTCGCGCTGGGTGTCGGCGCCTCCATCGCCCTGCACGAGATCGGGCACCTGGTGCCGGCCAAGCGCTTCGGCGTCAAGGTCACCCAGTACATGGTGGGCTTCGGCCCGACCGTGTGGTCCCGGCACCGCGGCGAGACCGAGTACGGCCTCAAGGCCATCCCGCTCGGCGGCTACATCCGGATGATCGGCATGTTCCCGCCCAAGCCCGGTGACGACCCGACCATGCTGCGCGCGTCGACGACCGGCCGGTGGAGCCAGATGATGGACCAGGCCCGGCAGGACTCCCTGGAGGAGGTCCAGCCCGGCGACGAGCACCGCGTCTTCTACAAGCTGCCGGTGCGCCAGAAGCTCGTCGTCATGCTCGGCGGCCCGACGATGAACCTGATCATCGCGGTCGTCCTGCTGACCGGCATCTTCACGCTGCACGGCATCGCCACCGAGACCTCCCGCGTCGGGCTGGTCCAGCAGTGCGTGCAGACCGTGGCCAGCACGTCCGCCCAGCCGACCGCGTGCGCGGCGACCGACCCCGTGGCGCCGGCCAACAAGGCGGGCCTCAAGCCGGGCGACCGCATCGTCGCGATCGACGGCAGGCAGGTCTCCACCTTCGACCAGGTGCGGGCGGTCATCCGCACCCACGGCGGCACCCCGGTGGCCCTGGTGGTCGAGCGTGACGGCACGCGGATGCCGGTCACGGTGACGCCGATGCTCACCGACCGTCCCAAGGTCGACGCCGACGGCAAGCCGGTCACGGACGCCGCGGGCAAGGTCGTCACCGAGCGGGTCGGCTTCGTCGGGATGGGTGGCTCGCTGGAGGTCGTCAGGCAGCCGCTGACCGCCGTGCCCGGACTGGTGGGCGGGGCGATCGGCCAGACCGCCGGCGTCGTGCTCAAGCTCCCCCAGAAGATGGTGGGTGTCGCCCAGGCGGCGTTCGGCTCCGGCCCGCGCGACGTGAACAGCCCCATGTCGGTCGTGGGCGTCGGCCGGGTGGCCGGCGAGGTCGCCAGCGGGGACATCGGTGGGTTCGGTGGCTCGGTCGGTGACGTCATCATCTTCGAGCTCGGGCTCATCGCCTCGCTGAACCTCGCGCTGTTCGTCTTCAACCTCATCCCGCTGCTGCCGCTGGACGGCGGGCACGTCGCCGGCGCCCTGTGGGAGGGCCTCAAGCGCGCCATCGCGCGCGTCCGCCGCCGCCCCAACCCGGGCTACGTCGACGTCGCCAAGGCGCTCCCCGTGGCGTATGCCGTGTCCTCGGTCCTCATCGTCATGTCGGCGCTGCTGATCTACGCCGACGTCGTCAACCCGATCAAGATCGGCGGCTGACCCCGCCCCTCCTCACCCCGGCGGACACCCCCTGGCCCGCGTCTGCCCGCCCTCCGGGGCGGCGGGCGCGGGTTTGCCGGTGTTCGGTGCGTGAGACAGGTGGGGGATACTGCGGGCATGACGGTTTCGCTCGGAATGCCTGCCACCCCGCCGCCGGTCGTCGCCCCGCGACGCAAGTCGCGCAAGATCAAGGTCGGCACGGTGGACGTGGGCGGTGACGCCCCGATCTCGGTGCAGTCGATGTGCACCACCCCGACGACCGACGTCAACGCCACCCTGCAGCAGATCGCCGAGCTGACCGCGACCGGCTGCGACATCGTGCGCGTGGCCTGCCCGAGCCAGGACGACGCCGACGCGCTGCCCGAGATCGCCCGGCACTCCCAGATCCCGGTCATCGCGGACATCCACTTCCAGCCGAAGTACGTCTACAAGGCGATCGAGGCCGGCTGTGCCGCCGTGCGGGTCAACCCCGGCAACATCCGCAAGTTCGACGACCAGGTCAAGCAGATCGCCCGCGAGGCCAAGGACGCCGGCGTCTCGATCCGCATCGGCGTCAACGCCGGCTCGCTCGACCCGCGCCTGCTGGAGAAGTACGGCAAGCCCACCGCCGAGGCGCTCGTGGAGTCGGCCGTCTGGGAGGCCTCGCTGTTCGAGGAGCACGACTTCCACGACTTCAAGATCTCGGTCAAGCACAACGACCCGGTGGTCATGGTGCAGGCCTACGAGATGCTCGCCGAGCGGGGCGACTGGCCGCTGCACCTCGGCGTGACCGAGGCCGGCCCGGCGTTCCAGGGCACGATCAAGTCCTCGGTGGCCTTCGGCGCGCTGCTGGCCAAGGGCATCGGCGACACGATCCGCGTCTCCCTCTCGGCGCCGCCGGTGGAGGAGGTCAAGGTCGGCAACGCGATCCTGCAGTCGCTCAACCTGCGCCCGCGCAAGCTCGAGATCGTCTCCTGCCCGTCCTGTGGCCGCGCCCAGGTCGACGTCTACACCCTCGCCGACCAGGTGACCGCCGGCCTGGAGGGCCTGGAGGTGCCGCTGCGCGTCGCCGTCATGGGCTGTGTCGTCAACGGCCCCGGCGAGGCCCGTGAGGCCGACCTCGGTGTCGCCTCCGGCAACGGCAAGGGCCAGATCTTCGTCAAGGGCGAGGTCATCAAGACCGTGCCGGAGGCCAAGATCGTGGAGACCCTCATCGAAGAGGCCATGCGCATCGCCGAGGACATGGGCGAGCCCGTCGACGGCGAGTCCGCCAGCGGGCCCACCGTCACGGTGAGCTGACGCCCCGCCACGCCTGACCGGGCGGTCCTGCACCTGCAGGGCCGCCCGGTCTGCGTGTCGGTGGGCCCGGCGTCAGCCGGGCAGCCGTCGCCGGCCGGCGAAGCCGAGGTCGCTGCGGTGGTACCAGTGCAGCCCCTCGTCACCCTCGAGCCAGCACAGCAGCACCGGGACCCCGCCGAGCTCGGAGGGGAAGTCGAGCAGCAGCGGGGCCAGGCCCTTGAGCTCGGCGCCGGTCTGCTGCACCCGGGTCATCAGGTCGTCGAGCCTGGCCTGCGCCGCCTTGAGCTCGGGCAGACCGCCCAGGGTGGTGGGCCGCCCGCCCGGCATGGTGGCGGTCGCGAGCTCGGCGGCGTCCGCGCGCAGCGCGACGATCTCGGCGAGCACGGGGCGCAGGTCGGCCAGCTCGGCGCGCGCCTCCTCCACGGTGAACAGGCTCATGCGCCCCAGCCTCGCAGCAGGTCCTCGGCGCCGGCGAGGTCGGCCATGACCTCGGCCAC
>DASSPC010000397.1:0-10334 GCA_035699865.1 Oryzihumus sp.
GTGGCCAGGCCGGTCATGTCCCGGGCTCGCTGAGGTCGACGTGCCCGCGGTCGCGGAACAGCGCCAGGATGACGGCAAGGGCGACGCCCACCTCGGCCGCCGCGATGGTGATGACGAACAGGGCCAGCACGTGGCCGGAACGCAGGGTGTCGGCGGTGACCGAGCCCATGGTGACCAACAGCAGGTTGGCGGCGTTGAGGATCAGCTCCACCCCGATGAGCACCAGGACGGCGTTGCGGCGGGCGATGACGCCGTAGGCACCGGCCCCGGCGAGGATCGCGACGAGGGCGAGCGGCAGGGCGAGGTGGATCACGGGACCTCCACCGCCTCGTCTGCCCGCCGCTCGGGTGAGGGTGCCTCGGCATCGGTCCCGGACGGCATACGGGAGACCGCGAAGGCGGCGATCAGCGCGACGAGCAGCAGCAGCGAGAGCAGCTCGAACGGCCACACCCACGTCCCGAACAGCTGCTCGGCGACTCCGTGGGTGCGACCCTCGCGGGTGCTGACGAGCGTGCCACCGAGAGCGGTGAGCAGCACCGCGCCGAGCAGGCCGGCGACCCCCGCACCGGCCACGGCCGCGGCGACGCGCTGCACCGGGCCGGAGGTGTGCTCGGGGCTCGGGCCGATCGGCGCGCGGGTGAGCATCAGTGCGAACAGCACGAGCACGACGACGGCGCCGACATAGACGAGCAGCTGCACCAGCGCGACCAGCTCGGCGCCGAGCACGAGGTAGCAGCCGGCGAGGGTGCCGAGGGTGACCACGAGCCACAGCGCGGCGTGGACTAGGTGGTGGGTGGTGACGGCCAGCACGGCGCTGGCGGCGGCGATGAGGCCGATGGCGGCGAACAGCACGTCAAGGGTCGTCACGCGTCCCCCTGCGGGGCAGGCGGCTGGGGGCGCACGGTGGTGGCCGGGCGCGCCGGACGGGCAGCACGCGGCGGCTTGTTGGCCGCGGCCACCTCGGCCGGCTCGGGCGCGCCGGGGTCGAGCGCCGGGGGCGGCGGCACGGTCGGCATCCACTGCCCGAGCCGCTCCTTCTCGTGGAGCAGGTCGCGGATGTCGAGCTCGGCGTACTCGAACTCCGGGCTCCAGTGCAGCGCGTCGAACGGGCAGACCTCGATGCAGATCCCGCAGTACATGCACAGCGAGAAGTCGATGGCGAACCGGTCCAGGACGTTGCGCTGCCGCTCCCGGCCGCCGGGGGTCGGCGCGGGGATCGTCTCCTTGTGGGAGTCGATGTAGATGCACCAGTCCGGGCACTCGCGCGCGCAGAGCATGCACGAGGTGCAGTTCTCCTCCAGCAGCGCGATGACGCCCCGGGTGCGCGGCGGCAGGTGCGGCGGGGCGTCGGGGTACTCCGCGGTGTGGCTCGGCCGCGCCAGGGTGCGTGCGGTGGTCGCCAGGCCCTTGATCAACCCGGGTATCGCGCCGCGACCCTTGGGCGCCGGGGCGTCAGGAGCGTTCTGGTTGTTGGACATCAGGAGGTCACCACCACGAGGACGCCGGTCAGGGCCAGCTGGGCGATCGCCACCGGCACGAGGACGAGCCAGGCCAGGCGCTGGAGCTGGTCCTCGCGCAGCCGCGGCCACGCCACCCGGAACCAGATCACGACGACCGCGACGACGGCGCCCTTGAGCAGGGTCCACAGCCAGCCGAGGGTGTCGGCGAACGGCCCGTGCCAGCCGCCGAGGAACAGCACCGCGAACAGCAGCGACATCACCACGATGCCGGCGTACTCCGAGAGCAGGAAGAACGCGAAGCGCAGCCCGGTGTACTCGGTGTAGGGGCCGAAGACGATCTCGGAGTCGGCGACCGGCATGTCGAAGGGCGGGCGCTGCAGCTCGGCGACCGCGGCCAGCAGGAAGCAGAACGCGCCCGGGGCCTGCCACAGCAGCCAGAGCGGGTGCCAGGCGTGGACGATGCCGGGCAGCGAGACCGTGCCGGCGGCCAGCGCGACCGACGCCGTGGCCAGCACGATCGGCAGCTCGTAGCTGAGCAGCTGGGCGGCGGCGCGCATCCCGCCGAGCAGGGCGTACTTGTTGGCGCTGGACCACCCGGCCATCAGGGTGCCGAGGATGCCGACGGCCGACGCGGCCAGGACGAACAGCACGCTGGCGTCGACGTCGGCGGCCACCACGGTCGGCGACAGCGGGATCACCGCCAGCGCCACGAGGTAGGGCACCAGCGACACCGCCGGCGCCAGCTTGAACACCGGGCGGTCGGCGTCGCGCGGGGTGATGTCCTCCTTCTGGACGAACTTCACCCCGTCGGCGACGAGCTGCGCCCAGCCGTGGAAGCCGCCGGCGTACATCGGCCCGAGGCGGCCCTGCATGTGCGCCATGACCTTGTGCTCGGTCTGGCCGACGAGCAGCGGCAGGACGAGGAAGGCGGCGAGCACGCTGACCGTGCGCAGCACCAGCTCGAGCGCGTCGCTCACCGCGGCCCCCAGGTGCTGTCGGGGACGCCCGGCGGCAGCAGCTTGCGGCGGCTCGGCGACGAGCCCGCCTCGGACTCCCCCGGCTCCTTGGCCCCCGGCCACGCCTTGCTGGCCCGGGCGGCGAGGACGAAGGACTTGCGCAGCGGGGTGCCCTCGAAGCCGTCGGGCAGCAGCAGCGGGCGCAGCCCCTGACCGGTGCCGTCGTCGAAGCCGTCGAAGTCGATGCCGAACATCTCGTGCGTCTCGCGCTCGTGCCAGGCCGCGCCGCGCCAGACGCCGGTGGCGCTGGCGACCGGGGTGTCCAGCGGCACCCGGGTGCGCAGCAGCAGCCGGTCGAGCTCGCGCGGGCCACGATGGCGCATGAGGTGGCAGACCAGGTCGAAGCCGGAGGCCTCGGCGTCGTCGGTCTGGTCGACGGCGGTCAGCCAGTCGAAGAAGGCGAACCCCTCCTCGCGGGCGGCGGTCAGCGCGGCCACCCACTCGGCGACGGCCACGTCGCGGCAGGGCGTCTCCAGCACGGTCATGCCTGCGCCTCGGGTGCGGCGGCCGACGGGACCGGCCCGACGGGCTTGTGCAGCAGCGGGCGCGTCACGGCACCGGCGTGCGCGCGGCGCGAGCCGGCATACTTGGCGCGAATTCCCTTGGTGGACAACGTCTCCGCCGCGATCTTCTCCTGCAGGCGCATGATCCCCTGGAGCAGCGCCTCGGGGCGGGGCGGGCAGCCGGGGACGTAGACGTCGACGGGGATGACCTGGTCGACGCCCTTGGTGACGCAGTAGGAGTCCCAGTACGGGCCGCCGCTGTTGGAGCAGGCGCCGAACGAGATGACGTACTTCGGCTCGGGCATCTGGTCATAGAGCCGGCGCACCGCCGGTGCCATCTTGTCGGTGACCGTGCCCGAGACGACCATGAGGTCGGCCTGGCGCGGCCCGGGGGCGAACGGGATCACGCCGAGGCGGATGAAGTCGTGCCGGGCCATCGACGCGGCGATGAACTCGATCGCGCAGCAGGCCAGGCCGAAGTTGAACACCCACAGGCTGTAGCGCCGGCCCCAGTTGAGGACCACCTTGATCGGCGTCGGGGCGTGCTCGGTGCCCGGGCCGACCCGGGGCATGGGCAGCGAGGTGGTCACCGGCTCACCACCACCGCAGCAGCCCGCGACGCGCGGCGTGCGCCAGGCCGATGAGCAGGACGGCGACGAAGATGGCCATCTCCACCAGGCTCGCGGCGCCGAGGTCGGCCTGCCGGATCACGGTGGCCCAGGGGAAGAGGTAGACCGCGTCGACGGCGAAGATGACGTAGAGGAAGGCGTAGACGAAGTAGCGCACGTTGGTCTGCGCCCACCCCTCGCCGACCGGGTCGACGCCGCACTCGTAGGTGCTCAGCTTGGCCGGGGTCGCGGCGCGCGGGGCGAGCAGCCGGCGCGCGCCCATGGCCGCGACGAACAGCAGCACACCGACGACCACGACGGCGGCGACGACGGCATAGGGCGACACGTCAGCCAGCCTAGTGCGCCTGCGGTATGCCGTCCGGTCCGGACCGCGGGACGGGTCGCCTGTTCGGTCCGTCGGGACCGGGACGAACGTCCCAAACGCCGGACTCGCGCCGTCCACCATCTGAGCGCGACTTACGATGGAGGTGGCGTCCTGACGCCACCTGACGACGTCGGGGGATGCAACGAGAGCTTGGTTGGAGAAAGCGGACATGAGTAGCAAGCCAGTCCAGCGGCTCGAGCGTGTCGTCATCCGGTTCGCCGGTGACTCCGGCGACGGCATGCAGCTCACCGGTGACCGGTTCACGTCCGAGACGGCCATCCTGGGCAACGACCTGTCGACGCTGCCCAACTTCCCGGCCGAGATCCGCGCACCCCAGGGCACGCTGCCCGGCGTCTCCAGCTTCCAGCTGCACTTCGCCGACCACGACGTGCTCACCCCGGGCGACGCCCCGGACGTGCTGGTCGCGATGAACCCGGCCGCGCTCAAGGCCAACCTGCGGGACGTCCCGCGCGGGGCGACGATCATCGTCAACACCGACGAGTTCACCAAGCGCAACCTGGCCAAGGTGGGCTACGCCGAGAGCCCGGTCGAGGACGGCTCGCTGGACAGCTACCACCTGCACCCGGTGGCGCTGACCTCGATCACCGTGGAGGCCCTGGCCGGCTTCGACCTGTCCCGCAAGGACAAGGAGCGCGCCAAGAACATGTTCGCGCTCGGGCTGCTGTCGTGGCTCTACACGCGCCCGACCGACGGCACCGAGCGGTTCCTCAAGGCCAAGTTCGGCCCCAAGCCGGAGATCCTCGAGGCCAACCTGGCCGCGCTGCGCGCGGGCTACCACTACGGCGAGACCACCGAGGACTTCGCGGTCTCCTACGAGATCGCCCCGGCGACGATGCCGGCCGGCACCTACCGCAACATCACCGGCAACACCGCTCTGGCCTACGGTCTGGTCGCCGCGGCCCACCGTGCCGGCCTGCCGATGGTGCTCGGCGCCTACCCGATCACGCCGGCCTCGGACATCCTGCACACGCTCTCGAGCCTCAAGCGCTACGGCGTGACGACGATGCAGGCCGAGGACGAGATCGCCGGCATCGGCGCGGCGCTGGGCGCCTCCTTCGCCGGGTCGCTGGGCGTGACCACGACCTCCGGCCCGGGCATCGCGCTCAAGGCCGAGACGATCGGCCTGGCCGTGTCGCTGGAGCTGCCGCTGGTCATCGTCGACGTGCAGCGCGGCGGGCCGTCGACCGGCCTGCCGACCAAGACCGAGCAGGCCGACCTGCTGCAGGCGATGTTCGGCCGCAACGGCGAGGCGCCGGTGCCGGTGGTCGCGCCGCAGTCCCCCGGCGACTGCTTCGACGCCGCGATGGAGGCCGTGCGGATCGCCACGACCTACCGCACCCCGGTGTTCCTGCTCTCCGACGGCTACCTGGCCAACGGCTCCGAGCCGTGGCGCATCCCGGAGGTCGGCAACCTGCCCGACCTGACCGTGGAGTTCGCCACCGAGCCCAACGCCGTGGACGCCCAGGGCAACCCGAAGTTCCACCCCTACCAGCGCGACCCCGAGACCCTGGCCCGCCCCTGGGCCATCCCGGGCACCGCCGGCCTCGAGCACCGCATCGGCGGCATCGAGAAGAAGGACGTCACCGGCGAGATCTCCTACGACCCCGACAACCACGACCACATGGTCCGGCTGCGCCAGGCCAAGGTCGACGGGGTCGCCTCGAGCATCCCGCCGCTGCAGGTCGACGACCCCACCGGCGACGCCGACGTGCTCGTCCTGGGCTGGGGCTCGACCTACGGCCCGATCGCCGCCGCGACACGGCTGGTGCGCAACACCGGCGCCACGGTCGCCCGGGCGCACCTGCGCCACGTCAACCCGTTCCCGTCCAACACCGGTGAGGTGCTGCGCTCCTACCAGCGGGTGATCGTGCCGGAGATGAACCTCGGCCAGCTCGCGCTGCTGCTTCGCGCCAAGTACCTCGTCGACGTGCAGTCCCACACGCAGGTGCGCGGGTTGCCTTTCACCGCAACGGATCTGGCCGACGTGCTCCACAAGGCCGTCAGCGAGATCGAGGAGGGATCCGACCGATGACCGCCATCGACCTCGGTATGCCGGGTACGGGCACCCACGGGGTGCCGCACCTCCCGGAGGGTGCTGCCGCCCAGACCAAGAAGGAGTTCACCTCCGACCAGGAGGTCCGCTGGTGCCCCGGCTGCGGGGACTACGCGATCCTGGCGGCGGTGCAGGGCTTCCTGCCCGAGCTGGGCCTGAAGCGGGAGAACATCGTCTTCGTCTCCGGCATCGGCTGCTCCTCGCGCTTCCCCTACTACCTCGACACGTTCGGGATGCACTCCATCCACGGCCGCGCGCCGGCGATCGCCACCGGCCTCGCGACCGCGCGCGGCGACCTGTCGGTGTGGGTGGTCACCGGTGACGGCGACGCGCTGTCCATCGGTGGCAACCACCTGATCCACGCGCTGCGCCGCAACGTCAACCTCAAGATCCTGCTGTTCAACAACCGGATCTACGGCCTGACCAAGGGCCAGTACTCCCCGACCTCCGAGGTCGGCAAGGTCACCAAGTCCACGCCCGTGGGGTCCGTGGACAACCCGTTCAACCCGGTCTCGCTGGCCCTGGGCGCCGAGGCGACGTTCGTGGCCCGGACCATGGACTCCGACCGCAAGCACCTGACCGAGACCCTGCGCGCGGCGGCCGAGCACCGCGGGTCGGCACTGGTGGAGATCTACCAGAACTGCCCGATCTTCAACGACGGCGCGTTCGACGTGCTCAAGGACCGCACCTCGGCCGAGGCGCGCATCGTCCACCTCGTCGACGGCGAGCCGGTGCGCTCCGGCCCCGACCACGTCGTGGTCCGCGGCGACGCGGGCGAGCTCCGGGTCGTCCCCGCGGTCGACGCCGACCCGACCCGGGTGGTCACCCACCGGGCCGGTGCCGACGACCCGTCCGCGGCGTTCGCCATCTCCCGGCTCGACGACCCCGAGATGGTGCACGTGCCGATGGGCATCTTCCGCAGCGTCGAGCGGCCCACCTACGACGACCTCGTCCGCGCGCAGGTCGAGGGCGCCGTCGCCTCCGCCGGCGGCCCGGCCACCGACGCCGACCTCGGAGCGCTCCTGCACGGCAAGGACACCTGGACCGTGGGCGCGTGAGCGCCCCGGTCACCACGGCTGACCGCGAGACCCGGCGGGGCACGGCATACGGCATCGGTGCCTACTCCCTGTGGGGGCTGTTCCCGCTCTACTTCCACGCCCTGGCACCCGCGGGGGCCTGGGAGATCCTGGCCCACCGGATCGTGTGGACCCTGCTGTTCTGCCTGGTGCTGCTCGGGATCCGGCGCGACGTCGCCTGGATCCGTCCGACGCTGGGCCGACCCCGCACCGTGGGCCCGCTCGCGGTGGCCGGGCTGCTCATCGCCACGAACTGGGTCATCTACGTCGCAGCCGTCGTCTCGCACCACGTCACCGAGGCCTCGCTGGGCTACTTCATCAACCCGATCGTCACCGTGGCCCTCGGCGTCGTCGTGCTGCGGGAGCGGTTGCGGCCCCTGCAGTGGGGCGCGGTCGCCATCGGGCTGGCCGGCGGCATCTACCTGACCGTCGACTCCGGGCGGCCGCCGTGGATCGCGCTCAGCCTGGCGTTCACGTTCGCGTTGTACGGGCTGATGAAGAAGCGGATCGGCGCCAACCTCGGGGCGCTGCACAGCCTGACCTCCGAGACGGTCGTGCTCGCCCCGATCGCCATCGGCGTCCTGGTGTGGCTCGGGGTCTCGGGGCGCACGACGTTCGCGGTGGACGCGCCACTGCACCCGACGCTGCTCGCGGTCTCCGGCGTGGTGACCGCGGTGCCGCTGCTGCTCTTCGCCGCGGCCGCCCGCCGAGTGCCCCTGGTGACGGTCGGGCTGCTGCAGTTCATCACGCCGGTCCTGCAGCTGCTGTGTGGTGTGCTGCTGCTGGGCGAGTCCATGAGCACCAGCCGCTGGATCGGGTTCGCCATCGTGTGGCTGGCCCTGGCGTTGTTGACCCTCGACTCGGTCCGCACGGCCCGCGGACGGGCCCGGCTGGCCCGGGCCGCCGAGTCTGCGACCGTCTGAGCGCTCAGCTACCGAGGACGCGCTCGAGGTAGGCGTTGCCGAACGTCCGGCCCGGGTCGACCTCGTTGCGCACGGCCACGAACTCGTCGAAGCGCGGGTAGAGCTCGCGCAGCCGCTCGGCGCCCAGGCTGTGCAGCTTGCCCCAGTGCGGGCGCCCGGCGTGGGCGGCGACGATCGCCTCGAACGCGGCGAAGAAGGGCTCGTGCGGCAGCCGGTGGTACTGGTGCACCGCGACGTACGCGTTGTCCCGGTCATAGCCGGTGGACAGCCAGATGTCGTCCGCGGCCGCGAAGCGCACCTCCACGGGGAACGGCAGAGGCTCGTCGTGCAGCTCGGTCCAGTCGCGCAGCGCGGCCAGGACCGGGCGCAGTGCCTCGCGCGGCACGGCGTACTCGGACTCGCGGAAGACCACACGCCGCGGGGTGACGAACACCCGGTATGCCGTGTCCGTGAAGTCCCGCGCCGACAGGGCGCGGGAGGCGATGGCGTTGAGCCTGGGGACGAGCGAGGGCCGGGCGGTGGCGAGCCGGTTGGTCCACTCGAAGACCGTGTTGGCCAGCAGCTCGTCGTCCAGCCGCGCCCGCCAGCGGGGCAACGGCCGGAGCGGGGTGCCCTCCGGGACCCGGTTGTTGCGCTTGGCCAGGACCCGGTCGGTGCGCGGGAACCAGAAGAACTCGAAGTGGTCGTTGCTCTCGGCCTCGTGGTCGAGGGCCTCGAGCACCTGGTCGAGCGGCTCCGGGCGCTCCTGGGCGTGCAGGAGGAAGGACGGCACGCACTGCAGCGTCACCTCGGTGACGACCCCGAGCGCCCCGAGCCCGACGCGGGCGGCCTCGAACAGCCGGGGGCGCTCCTGGGCCGAGCAGTCTGCCACGGTGCCGTCGGCGAGGACGATCCGCAGCGCGACCACCTGGGTGGCCAGCCCACCGAGCCGTGCGCCCGTGCCGTGGGTGCCCGTGGCGATGGCGCCGGTGATGCTCTGCTGGTCGATGTCGCCGAGGTTGGGCAGGGCCAGGCCGTGCCGCAGCAGCGCCGGGTTGAGCTCGTGCAGGCGGGTGCCGCCGCGCACGGTGACCACGCCGCTGCCCTGGTCCACCGCGACGAGTCCGCTGAGCCCGGTCAGGTCCAGGTGGACGCCGTCGGTGACGGCGGCCCCCGTGAAGGAGTGACCGGCTCCCAGCGGCTTGACCTTCAGGCCCTCCGCCACGCCGGCACGCACGGCAGCGACGACGTCGTCGGTGCTGCCGACGGCCACGGTGCGGCGCGGCTGCGCCCGTTCGGTCCCGGCCCAGTTGGTCCACGCGGTCATCCGAACGCCTTCCCCTCTCCGCGGTAGGTCGGCACGGTGGCCACGACCTCGTCGGCCTCGACCAGGTGCAGCTCGCCCACGTGCTCACACAGCTCCCCCGCCTTGGCGTGCCGCCACCAGACCCGGTCGCCGACGTGCAGGTCGCCCGCCGTCGGGCCGGTCAGCGGGGTCTGCACCTCACCAGCCCCCTCGGTGCGGGTGAGCCGCAGACCTCGCGGTCGCCAGGGTGCGGGCAGCCGGGACCGCCCCGCGGGGCCGGAGGCGGGCCAGCCACCCCCGAACGTGGTCGCCATGCCGGGGGCCGGCCGGCGGACCACGGGCGTGGTGAAGAACGCCGCCGGCTGTGGCTGGAAGGAGTCGTAGCCGTCGAAGAGCGTGGGACCGAACAGGCCGGACCCCGCCGAGAGCTCGGTCAGGCTCGGGTCCCGTGCCCCCAGGTGCAGGCTGCCGGTGCCCCCACCGTTGACGAGCTCGAGCCGCGCCAGCGGGTGCACCGCCTCGATGACCTCGGCGCGGCGGTCCAGCAGCTCGCGGGTGGAGCGGCGCTTGACCCAGCGCACCGGCGCCGAGCCGTCGGGCAGACCGGCGACCTGGGCCTCGTAGAACATCAGGCCCACCAGACGCAGCGACCGGTGCCGCACCACCTGCTCGGCCAGCCGTCTCACCTGCGCCGGGGTCCGCAGCGGCGACCGGCGCACGCCCAGGTGCACCGGGCCGAGCCGGAGCGAGGCGTCCACGTCCAGGCACACCCGCACCGGGACGTCGGCCTGCTCGCGGGCGCGATGCCGGGTCAACAGCTCGAGGTGGGCGGCGTCGTCCACCATCACGGTCACGCCGTCGAGCGCCACCGGGTCGGCGCGCAGCAGGCGGATGGCCTCCCGGTCGACACTGGGGTAGGCCACGAGGATGTCGCCCACCCCCTGACCGGCGAGCCACAGGGCCTCGCGCAGGGAGTAGGCCATGACGCCCCGGAACCCGGGGGT
>DASSPC010000398.1:0-7826 GCA_035699865.1 Oryzihumus sp.
CTGCTCGAGCATGTAGGGCAGCGCCGCCTTGCAGCACAGGTAGACGCTGGTCAGGTTCACCTCCTGCACCCGGCGCCACGCGTCGAGGTCGGTGGTGAGGATCGAGTCGTCCTCCGGCGGGGAGATGCCGGCGTTGTTGAACGCCACGTCGACGCTGCCCCACGTCTCCCTGGCCGTGCGGAAGAGCGTCTCCACGTCACCGGCATCGGTCACGTCGCAGCGCACGAAGGTCCCGCCGACCTCCGACGCGACCTTCGGGCCGGCGGTCTCGTCGAGGTCGCCGATGACCACCCTCGCGCCTTCCTGGCCGAAGCGGCGCACCGTCGCCAGCCCGATGCCGCTGCACCCCCCGGTGACGACGGCGACCTTGCCCTCGAGCCTGCCTGTCATGGTCCTGCCTCTCAACGTCGTTGGTGCTGCTCAGGATTCGGTGGAGATGAAGACGTTCTTGACCTCGGTGAACGCGTCGAGCGCATCCGGCCCGAGCTCGCGGCCGAGGCCGGACTGCTTGAACCCGCCGAACGGCGTGGAGTAGCGAACGCTGCTGTGCGAGTTGACCGAGAGGTTGCCCGCCTCGACCCCACGGGCGACGCGCAGCGCGCGTCCCACGTCACGGGTCCAGATGGACCCGGACAACCCGTATGCCGTGTCGTTGGCCTTGGCGACCGCGTCCGC
The DNA here is from genome assembly GCA_035699865.1 of Oryzihumus sp. Classification (GTDB taxonomy): domain Bacteria; phylum Actinomycetota; class Actinomycetes; order Actinomycetales; family Dermatophilaceae; genus Oryzihumus. Next base: position 676 of record DASSPC010000398.1, read on the forward strand.
CTCGTCGTCGAACGGCATGACGGCGACGACGGGACCGAAGACCTCGTCCTGCCAGACCGCGTCCGTCGTCGAACGGGGCAGCACGACCGTCGCGGGGTACCAGAAGCCGCCCCCGCCCGGCGCCTCCCCGCGGAAGGCGATGTCGACCGGCTCCGCGGCGTCCTCCACGAAGGACCGGACCCGTTCCCGCTGGCCGGCGCTGATCAGCGGGCCCATCTCGGTGGTCTCCTCCGCCGGGTCGGCGACCACCACACCCCGCACGGCCGGCTCGAACAGCTCCATGAACCGCTCGAACACGGTGCGCTGCACCAGGATCCGGCTGCGGGCACAGCAGTCCTGCCCGGCGTTGTCGAACACGCCGTAGGGCGCCGCCGCTGCCGCCTTCTCGAGGTCGGCGTCGTCGAAGACGATGTTCGCGCTCTTGCCGCCGAGCTCCAGGGTGACCCGCTTGACCTGCTCGGCGGCCCCGCGCATGATCCCCTGCCCCACCGCGGTCGACCCCGTGAAGCAGACCTTGCGGACGCCGGGGTGCGTCACGAACCGCTCGCCCACCACGGACCCCTTGCCCGGGACGATGTTCAGCACGCCCTCGGGGATGCCCGCCTCGAGGGCGAGCTCGCCGATCCGGATCGCGGTCAGCGGGGTCAGCTCGGCCGGCTTGAGCACGACGGTGTTGCCTGCCGCGAGCGCCGGAGCCATCCCCCAGCCCAGGATCGGCATGGGGAAGTTCCAGGGCACGATGATGCCGACGGTCCCGAGCGGCTCCTTGAACGTGACGTCGAGCCCGCCGGCGACCGGGATCTGGCGGCCGAACAGCCGCTCCGGCGCGGCCGAGAAGTAGGCCAGCACGTCGCGGACGTTGCCGGCCTCCCACCGGGCGTTGCCGATCGTGTGGCCGGCGTTGAGCACCTCCAGTCGCGCCAGCTCCTCCCGGTGCTCGTCGACGACCTCGGCGAAGCGACGCAGCAGCCGCGCCCGGTCGGCCGGCGCCACCGCGCGCCAGGCGGGTCCGGCTGCCTGGGCTCGCGCGATGGCCTCGTCCGCCTGCTCGCGCGAGGCGAGCTCGACGCTCCGCACGACCTGGCCGCTCGCCGGGTTGATGACCTCGTGACGGCTCTCGTCCGTCGTGGTGCTCATGCGTGTCACAGCCTCTCGAAGCCTCGGATGCGCTCCCAGTCCGTCACGGCGGCGTTGAACGCCGCCAGCTCGACGTCGGCAGCGTGGACGTAGTGGTCGACCACGTCGTCGCCGAAGGCGGCACGCGCGACCCCGGACGCGGCGAACAGGTCCCGCGCCTCCGCCAGCGTGGTCGGGACGCGGTCCTTGCCGGAGGTGTAGGCGTTGCCCTCGCAGGGAGGCTCGAGCCAGATCTTCTCGCGTACGCCGTGCAGGCCGCCGGCCATCATCGCGGCCACCGCGAGGTAGGGGTTGACGTCACCCCCGGGGACGCGGTTCTCCACCCGCAGCGCCTCCCCCTGACCCACCACCCGCAGCGCGCAGGTGCGGTTGTCGCGGCCCCAGGCGACAGCGGTCGGAGCGAACGACCCGGGCTGGAACCGCTTGTAGGAGTTGATGTTTGGGGCGTACATCAGCGTCAGCTCCCGCATGGTGACCTGCAGGCCCGCGACGAAGTGCTCGAACAGCTCGCTGTAGCCGTGCGGCCGGGACGCGTCGGCGAAGACGATCGAGCCGTCCTCCCCGCGCAGTGACAGGTGGATGTGGCACGAGTTGCCCTCCCGCTGGTCGAACTTGGCCATGAACGTCAGCGACTGCCCGTGCGTGCCGGCGATCTCCTTGGCCGCCGTCTTGTAGATCGAGTGGTTGTCGCACGTGCGCACCACGTCGTCATAGAGGAACGCGATCTCGTGCTGGCCGAGGTTGCACTCCCCCTTGGCGCTCTCGACGGTCACGCCCGCGGCATACATCTCGTTGCGGATCTCCCGCAGCAGCGGCTCGACCTTGGTGCCCCCGAGGATCGAGTAGTCCACGTTGTAGCGGTTCGCACCGGTCAGCCCCAGGTACCGCCGGTCCCAGGCCTGCTCGTAGGAGTCCTCGAAGACGATGAACTCCAGCTCGGTGCCGGCCAGGGCGACGCAGCCGAGCTCGGCGGCGGCCGCGACCTGGGACTTGAGGACCGAGCGCGGCGACTGGCGCACGAGGCCTTCACCGTCCAGCCAGGACAGGTCGCACTGGATCGTCGCCGAGTGCGGCTGCCCGGGCGTGCGGCGCAGCGTCGACAGGTCGAGGTCGAACATCATGTCGCCGTAGCCGCGCTCCCACGAGCTGATGGCGTAGCCACCCACGGTGTTCATGTCGACGTCGACGGCGAGCATGTAGTTGCAGCCCTCGGTGCCGTGACCGAGCACCCGGTCGAGGAAGAACTGCCCGTGGATCCGCTTGCCCTGCAGCCGACCCTGCATGTCGGTGAAAGCGACGATGACGGTGTCGACGGCGCCCGAGGCGATGTCGTCGCGGAGCTGGTCGACGGTCAGCGGTGAGGGTCTGGTCATGTCTCTCCTCGGGTCGGCGGGTGAGCTCGTGGTCCGTGCGGTCAGCCGAGCAGGCCCCGCAGCAGGGCCGAGGTGGCGTCGCAGTGCTCCTCCATCAGCCGACGCGCGCCCTCGGCGTCCCCGCCGAGGACGGCAGCGACGACGGCGTCGTGCTGGTCGTTGGAGTGCGCGATGTTGCGCGGCAACACCGGTATCGCGCTCAGCAGCTCGTGCAGCGCGGACTGCGCCCGCGTCACGGCCTCGATGAGCATCGGCGACCCCGACAGGGCGGCGAGGGCCAGGTGCAGGCGGGAGTCGGCCATCCGGTGCGCGGCGGCGTCCGGCGCGGCGCGCACCTCGCGGGCTGCGGAGGTCAGCCAGGCCCGCTGGTCGGCCGACAGCGACCGACCCGCAGCCAGGAAGGCCGCCCCCGGCTCGACGACCCGGCGGAAGGCGAGGGCGTCGGCGAGGTCCGCCCCGTGCCGCACGGAGGGTGAGCCCTCCTCGCCCGGTGGGGACCCGGCATACACGACAGTCGTGCCGCCGCCGCGGCCGCGCGTGGTCTGCACCATGCCCGAGTCGCGCAACGCGGCGATGGCGTCGCGCAGCGTCATCCGGCTGACGCCCAGGCGCTCGGCCAGCTCACGCTCGGGCGGCAGCAGCTCACCGTGGGCGAACACGCCCAGCCGGATCGCCGTCGCGAGCTGCTCGACGGTGGACTCGAAGGCATTGCCGGGCGCCGGCCGCAGCACCGCGTCCGGCAGGCGGCCGACGTCGGTGGGCACCGCGCTCACGGCACCTCGGGGCCGAAGATCTCGGCGGCCGGCAGGGTGTCGTGACCCGGCGGCACGTCCTTCATGAAGTGGTGGCGGCCACCGATGATCCACGTGATGGTCGCGAAGACCAGGACCGCGAGCACCGCGATGGGCGCGTAGTTGAACGTGTCCACCGTGATCGGGTTCGCCGGGGGCAGCATGAACAGGATGACGATGAAGGCCACCCAGGCGACCGCGATCCAACCCACCAGCGGGCTCCACCGGCCGAGGTTCCAGACGCCGGGGCGGAAGTCGGGGTTGAGCCGGCGCAGCAGCACGGGAGTGACGTAGGCGATGTAGAGGCCGATGACCGCGATCGAGGTGACGGCGAGGTAGGCGGTGGTGCTGAACAGCGCCGGGCTGGCCAGGACCAGGGAGCAGACGACGCACAGCCAGATGGAGTTCGTCGGGGTGCCGGTGCGCGGGTTGACCGAGGACCACCAGCGCGAGCCGGGCAGCGCGTTGTCGCGGGAGAAGGCGTAGGACATGCGCGAGTTGGCCGTCACCGAGGCCATGCCGCAGAAGAACTGGGCGACCGCGCAGATGAAGACGAGCGCGACCCCGAGGGAGTGACCCGCTGCGTCGATGAAGATCTGCGCGGGCGGCAGGCCGATGCTGGTCGTGCGAGCCCGGTCGACGTTCTGGATCGACGCCGTGATGGCAACCAGCAGGACCCAGCCGGCGAAGAGCGACACCACGACCGAGTTCACGATCCCCTTGGGGGCGTTGACGGAGGCGGAGTGGGTCTCCTCGGCCACGTGGGCCGAGGCGTCGAACCCGGTGAAGGTGTACTGCGCCATGAGCAGCCCGATGAGGAACACGTAGATGACGCTGTTCCAGCCGGTGGCGTTCTCGAAGTGGGTGAACGTCCACGAGATCGACTGGTGGCGGTCGGGCACGAACGAGAGCACGGCGACGATGACGGCGACCCCGGCGAGGTGCCACCACGCGCTGATGTCGGACAGGCGCCGGACCAGGTCGACCCCGAAGGTGTTGAGCAGCCCGTGCAGCAGCAGGATCACCGCGAAGGCGATGAAGGTCCTGCCAGCGGTCACGCCGACACCCCAGGTCAGGTCGAGAAAGGCCATCCAGGTGATGGCGGCGCCGTAGTCGATGGCCGCGGTGACCGCGACCTCGCCCAGGAAGTTGAACCAGCCGACGTACCAGGCCCACATCGGCTTGCGGTGCCGGGCCAGGCGTCCGGCCCAGAAGTACAGGCCGCCGGCGGTGGGGAAGACCGAGCAGACCTCGCCCATGGCCAGCGCCACCAGCCAGACGAAGAGCCCGACGAGTGGCCAGCCGATGGAGATGGCGATGGGTCCGCCGGCGTTGAGGGCGATGCCATAGCTGGTGATGGCACCGGCGAGGATCGAGATGATCGAGAAGGAGACGGCGAAGTTGTTGAAGCCGCTCATCCTCCGGTGGAGCTCCTGCTCGTATCCCAGCTCGGCCAGCATGGCGGAGTCAGCGTCAACGGGCTGTGGGGACGTGGGGGGCGTTGCGCTCATCGGGCACCTCGTGAGGTCCAGCGACGGACCATTGGCCGCCGCACCTGAAGGTGCCATCGATTCAAGCGCTCCCCGAATGGGGCCGTCAATGGTCTGCTGGCAGACCTTTACCTGCCCTTCACACCTGGCTCGGGCCCGGCTCCTGAGGAAGCCGGGCCCGGGGTCACACGGGTCTGCACGAGGCGGGTCAGACGAGCCGGGTGAGCCAGCCGCGGGTGTCCTCGGCGCGGCCGTACTGCAGGTCGAGCAGGGCCTGCCGGATGGCCAGCGTCGTGGAGCCGGTCTCGCCGCCGTTGACGGACAGCTCCCCACCCTCCCAGGCGAGGCGGCCGACCGGGGTGACCACGGCGGCGGTGCCGCAGGCGAAGACCTCGGTGATGTCGCCGCTGGCGACACCCTCGCGCCACTCCTCGATGGAGATGCGGCGCTCCTGCACGCTGTGGCCGAGGTCCTTGGCCAGCTCCAGGATCGAGGCGCGGGTGACGCCCTCGAGGATGGTGCCGGTGAGCTCGGGGGTGACGATCGAGCCGTCGCGGCGCACGAAGTACAGGTTCATCCCGCCGAGCTCCTCGACCCAGCGGCGCTCGACCGCGTCGAGGAAGGCGACCTGGTCGCACCCGTGGGCGCTGGCCTCGACCTGGGCCGCCAGGCTGGCCGCGTAGTTGCCGCCGCACTTGGCCGCGCCGGTGCCTCCGGGAGCGGCCCGGGTGTAGTCGGTGGACAGCCAGATGGACACCGGCTTCACGCCACCGGAGAAGTAGGCGCCGGCCGGCGAGGCGATGACGCAGTAGGTCACCTGCGCCGCGGGGCGCACCCCCAGGAAGGCCTCGGAGGCGAACATGAACGGGCGCAGGTAGAGGCTGGCCTCGCCCGCCTCGCCGCTGGGCACCCAGGCCTGGTCGACCTCGACCAGCGCCCTGAGGCTGGCGAGGAAGTCGGCCTCCGGCAGCTCGGGCAGCGCCAGGCGCCGGGCGCTGCGGGCGAACCGCGCCGCATTGGCCTCCGGCCGGAAGGTCCAGATGGACCCGTCCGCGTGCCGGTAGGCCTTCATCCCCTCGAAGATCTCCTGCGCGTAGTGCAGCACCGCCGCGGAGGGGTCCAGCGAGATGGGCCCGTATGCCGTGACCTTGCCGTCGTGCCAGCCCTCACCGGGGGTCCACGTCGCCAGGACCATGTGGTCGGTGAACTTCTTGCCGAAACCGGGGTTGGCCAGGATCGCCTCACGCTCGGCGTCGGGGAGGGCGTCGGGCCGCCTGCTGACCGTGAACTCCAGCGTCGAAGGGGCGGTCGCCTGCGTCATCGAGGGTCCTCCTGACCGGAAGTTGAGGGTGGGGCACGTGCCCTGAGCCGAAGGCTACCCGGCACGGGGTGCCCCGCCGAGACGGGAGGTCCTCAGCCGGTGCGGACGCCGGGCCTCAGCCCACGCGGGTGGCGATGGCGTCACCCACCGCCGACGTCGACCGCGGCGCGCTCCCCCGCTCGGCCAGGTCGGCGGCCACGGCGGCCTCGACGCGGGCGGCCTCCTCGCCCCGGCCGAGGTGCTCCAGCAGCATGCCGACCGACAGGATCGTGGCCGTCGGGTCGGCCTTGCCTTGACCGGCGATGTCGGGGGCCGAGCCGTGCACCGGCTCGAACATGCTCGGCGAGGTGCGCTCGGGGTTGATGTTGCCGCTGGCGGCCAGGCCGATGCCCCCGGCGATGGCCGCGGCGATGTCGGTGATGATGTCGCCGAAGAGGTTGTCGGTGACGATGACGTCGAAGCGGCCGGGGTCGGTGGTCAGGAAGATCGTGGCCGCGTCGACGTGCTGGTAGGCCGTCTCCACGTCCGGGAACTCCGCGCCGACCTCCTCGACGGTCCGGCGCCACAGGTGGCCGGCGTAGGTGAGCACGTTGTGCTTGTGCACCAGCGTCAGGTGCTTGCGGGGCCGGCCCTGGGCGCGGCGGAAGGCGTCGCGCACGACCCGCTCCACGCCGTACCGGGTGTTGACGCTCACCTCGGTGGCGACCTCGGCGGGCGTGCCGACCCGCAGCGCTCCCCCGTTGCCGACGTACGGGCCCTCGGTGCCCTCGCGGACCACGACGAAGTCGATGCCGTCGGGGGCGACCCGCTCCAAGGCGAGGGGGCTGGTGACGCCGGGGTAGAGCCGGGCCGGGCGCAGGTTGACGTAGTGGTCCAGGGAGAAACGCAGCTTGAGCAACAGCCCGCGCTCGAGCACGCCGCTGGGCACGCCGGGGTCGCCCACCGCGCCGAGCAGGATCGCGTCGTGGCCGCGGATCTCCTCCAGCACCGAGTCGGGCAGGGTCTCGCCGGTGGCGTGCCAGCGGCGGGCGCCGAGGTC
>DASSPC010000399.1:0-3124 GCA_035699865.1 Oryzihumus sp.
ACCGGCCAGCCCCTGACCTGGCGGACCGGTCGACGCCCAACGGGCGCTGCTGACACGTCGGCGCCCGCGGCAGGTGCGCGACACGGCGCATACCGGCCATGACGGGACCATGACGGGACCATGAAGACGCCCCCGGACCCATCAAGGGTCCGGGGGCGTCGTCATGGTCACAGGGCCCGGCCGGGCCCGGGCGGCCCTTACTGGATCAGGCCGCGGTCGCGCAGGCTCTGCAGCGCCTCGTCGAGGATGGCCTGGCCGTCGGCGTCGCTGCGTCGCTCCTTCACGTAGGCCAGGTGCGTCTTGTACGGCTCCACCCGCGGCGGGGCCGGCGGGTTGTCCTTGTCCTGGCCGGCGGGGAAGCCGCAGCGCGGGCAGTCCCAGGTCTCCGGGACCGACAGGCCCGGCTCCTCGGCGAAGCTGGGGCGGGTCTCGTGCCCGTTGGAGCACCAGTACGAGACGAAGACGCGCGGTGCGGCGTCACCCCGCTCGGCCTCTCCCATGGGACCCGCTCCGACCCGGCTGCCCCGAATCGCGTTGCCACCTGCCACTGTTGTGCTCCTCGACGTCGTGCTCGTTGTGCGTGCCCGCTGCGCCGTCGGCGCCCGGACGGGGTGGGTCAGCTCGGCGAGAACCGCTCGATCAGGCCGAGGCCGACCACGCAGGTGAACCAGACGATGCCGACGGCCACGGTGAAGCGGTCGAGGTTGCGCTCGGCCACCGACGACCCGCCCATGGTGCTGGACATGCCGCCACCGAACATGTCGGAGAGGCCGCCGCCCTTGCCCTTGTGCATCAGGATCAGCAGGGTCAGGAACAGGCCCGTCAGGACGAGCAGGACCTGCAGCCCGATCTTCACCGCAGTCACGGTCACACCTATCTCATCGAGTTCACCAGAGGACACACGCCTCACGCGCGCGCCAAGGGCTCAGCCTACCTGCTGGCCCCGAGGCCACCAACCGACCCGCCGCCATCGTGGCCACAGGTCGGACGGACCGGCTCAGCCGGCGGTGACGTGCTCGCGGTAGCGGCAGATGGAGGCGAACTCCTCCACCACGATCGAGGCGCCGCCGACCAGCGCGCCGTCCACGTCCGTCTCGGCCATGATCGCCGCGACGTTGGCCGCCTTGACCGACCCGCCGTAGAGGATGCGGATGCCGTCGGCGGTGTCACCGGAGTACAGCTCGGCCAGGCGGGTGCGGATCGCGGCGCAGACCTCCTGGGCGTCGGCCGGGGTGGCGACCTCGCCGGTGCCGATGGCCCACACGGGCTCGTAGGCGACCACGATGGAGCGCACCTGCTCGGCGGTGACGCCCTCGAGCGCGGCGTCGAGCTGGGCCAGCACGTGGGCGACGTGGCCGTCGGCCTTGCGCACGTCCAGGCCCTCGCCGACGCACAGGATCGGGGTCAGCCCGTGACGGTAGGCCGCCGCGACCTTGGCGTTCACCGTGGCGTCGTCCTCGCCGTGGTACTCGCGCCGCTCGCTGTGCCCCACGACCACGTAGGTGCAGCCGAGCTTGGCCAGGAACGCCCCGGACACCTCACCGGTGTAGGCGCCGGCGTCGTGCACGGACAGGTCCTGCGCGCCGTGGGCCAGCCGCAGCCGGTCGCCCTCGATGAGGGTCTGCACGCTGCGCAGGTCGGTGAACGGCGCCAGCACGGCGACCTCCACCGCCTCGTAGTCGTGCTTGGCGTCGCGCAGGGTCCAGTCCAGCTTCTGCACCAGGTGCGTGGCCTGCAGGTGGTCCAGGTTCATCTTCCAGTTGCCCGCCATCAGGGGCGTGCGACCGGCCGGCTTGGCTGCCATGGGGCTCCTCGTGGATGCGTATGCCGGTGGGCCGGGCCGGGTGCCCCGGCCCGGCCCACCGGGGTGGTTCGGTGCGGCGGGTGTCAGTCCTGCTCGAGCACGGTCAGGCCGGGCAGGGCCTTGCCCTCGAGGTACTCCAGGCTGGCGCCACCGCCGGTGGAGATGTGGCCGAACTGGTCGTCCTCGAAGCCGAGCTGGCGCACCGCAGCGGCGGAGTCACCGCCCCCGACGACGGTGAGCGCCCCGGCCCGGGTCGCCTCGACCAGCGCCTCGGCGACGGCCTGGGTCCCGGCGGCGTAGGGGGCCATCTCGAACGCACCCATGGGGCCGTTCCAGAACACCGTGCGCGCGTCGGCGAGCTTGGCCGCGAACGCCTTGGCCGACTCCGGCCCGATGTCCAGACCCATGCGGTCGGCCGGGATGGCGTCGGCGGCGACGACGTCGTGCGCCGCGTCGGCCGAGAAGGCGTCTGCGGCAACGATGTCGGTCGGCAGCACGATCTCGACACCGCGCTCCTGCGCCTGCTGGAGGTAGCCCCGGACCGTGTCGAGCTGGTCGGCCTCGAGCAGGCTGGTCCCGACCTCATGCCCCTGGGCCTTGAGGAAGGTGAAGACCATGCCGCCGCCGATCAGCAGCCGGTCGGCCGTCTGCAGCAGGTTGGCGATGACGCCGAGCTTGTCGCTGACCTTGGCGCCGCCGAGCACCACGGCGTAGGGACGCTGCGGGTCCTGGGTCAGGCGCTTGAGCACCTCGACCTCGGCCCGCACGAGCCCGCCGGCGTAGTGCGGCAGGAGCTGCGCCACGTCATACACGCTGGCCTGCTTGCGGTGGACGACGCCGAAGCCGTCGCTGACGAACACGTCCGCCAGGGCGCCGAGCTCACGCGCAAACGCCTGACGTTCGGCCTCGTCCTTGCTGGTCTCCCCCGCGTTGAAGCGCAGGTTCTCCAGCATCGCGACCTGGCCGTCGGCGAGGCCGTCGACCAGGGCGCGCGCGGACTCACCGACCGTGTCCTGGGCGAGCGTCACCTCGGCGCCGAGGAGCTCACCGAGCCGGGCCGCCGCGGGAGCCAGGGAGTACTTCGCCTCCGGGGCACCCTTGGGCCGGCCGAGGTGGGCGCACACGACGACGCGCGCGCCTGCCCCGGTGAGGGCCTCGATGGTCGGCACCGACGCGCGCACCCGACCGTCGTCGGTGATCGCGCCGTCGGCGTCGAGCGGGACGTTGAGGTCGCTGCGGACGAGGACGCGCTTGCCGCGCACGCCCTCCGCCAGCAGGTCGTCGAGGGTCCGCATCAGGCTCAGAGGCGCTTGCCGACGT
>DASSPC010000400.1:0-6421 GCA_035699865.1 Oryzihumus sp.
GAACGCAAGGGAGCGTCAGCGATATGTCGGCAGGTGCCGAGAACTTCGACATCGTCATCCTCGGCGGCGGCAGCGGCGGCTACGCCTGCGCGCTCCGGGCCGCGGAGCTCGGCCTGTCGGTGGCCCTGGTGGAGAAGGGCAAGCTCGGCGGCACCTGCCTGCACATGGGCTGCATCCCCACCAAGGCGCTGCTGCACGCGGCGGAGGTCGCCGACACCGCCCGCGAGGGAGAGCAGTTCGGCGTCAAGACGACGTTCGAGTCCGTGGACATGAAGGGCGTCAACGCCTACAAGGACGGCGTCATCAGCCGGCTCTACAAGGGCCTGCAGGGCCTGGTGAAGTCCCGCAAGGTCGAGCTGGTCGAGGCCGAGGGCCGCCTCGTCGCGAAGAACACCGTCGAGGCCGGCGGGCGCACCCTGGTCGGCAGGCACGTGGTGCTGGCCACCGGCTCCTACGCGAAGACGCTGCCCGGCCTGGAGATCGGCGGTCGCGTCATGACCAGCGACCAGGCCCTCTTCCTCGACGACGTCCCGAGCCGCGTGGTCGTGCTCGGCGGTGGCGTCATCGGCGTCGAGTTCGCCTCCGTCTTCCGCTCCTTCGGCGCCGAGGTCACCATCGTCGAGGCCCTGCCGCGCCTGGTCGCCGCCGAGGACGAGGCCGTGTCCAAGCAGCTCGAGCGCGCCTTCCGCAAGCGCAAGATCGCGTTCAGGACCGGCGTGAAGTTCGCCGGCGCCACCCAGTCCGGCGACACCGTCACCGTCTCGCTCGAGTCGGGCGAGACGATCGAGGCCGACCTGCTGCTCGTCGCCGTCGGCCGCGGCCCCAACGCCAGCGGCATGGGCTACGAGGAGCAGGGCATCGCCATGGAGCGCGGCTTCGTCCTCGCCGACGAGCGCCTGCGCACCAACGTCGAGGGCGTCTTCGCCGTCGGCGACATCGTGCCCGGCCTGCAGCTGGCCCACCGTGGCTTCGCCCAGGGCATCTTCGTCGCCGAGGAGATCGCCGGCCTGAGCCCCGCGGTCATCGACGAGATGGGTATCCCGCGCGTCACCTACTGCGAGCCGGAGGTCGCCTCGGTGGGCCTCACCGAGGCCCAGGCCCGCGAGAAGTACGCCGAGGTCGAGACCGTGGAGTACAACCTCGGCGGCAACGGCAAGAGCCAGATCCTGCAGACCCAGGGCTTCGTCAAGCTCGTCCGCGAGAAGGACGGCCCGGTCGTCGGGGTCCACATGATCGGCGCCCGCATGGGCGAGCAGGTCGGCGAGGCGCAGCTCATCTACAACTGGGAGGCGCTGCCCTCCGACGTCGCGCAGCTCATCCACGCCCACCCCACCCAGAACGAGGCGCTCGGCGAGGCCCACCTGGCTCTTGCCGGCAAGCCGCTGCACGCCCACGCCTGACAGCCACCGCAGAACGAGGAGACACCACACATGTCCGAACGCGTGACCATGCCGGCCCTTGGTGAGTCGGTCACCGAAGGCACCGTGACGCGCTGGCTGAAGAACGTCGGCGACACCGTCGAGGTCGACGAGCCGCTGCTCGAGGTCTCGACCGACAAGGTCGACACCGAGATCCCGTCGCCGGTCGCCGGCACGCTGCAGGAGATCCTCGTCAACGAGGACGACACGGTGCCGGTCGGCGCCGACCTGGCCGTCATCGGCGACGGCGCCGCGGCCCCGGCCGCGCAGGCCCCGGCCGAGCCGGCCCAGGAGCAGGCCCAGGAGCAGGCCGCCGAGCAGCCTGCTGCGCAGGAGCAGCCGCAGGCCGCCCCCGCCCCGGAGGCCCCCGCCCAGGAGCAGGCCCCCGCCTCCGGTGGCGGCGAGGTCTCCGGCGGCACCACCGTCACCATGCCGGCGCTGGGCGAGTCCGTCACCGAGGGCACCGTCACCCGCTGGCTCAAGGCTGAGGGCGACCAGGTCGAGGTCGACGAGCCGCTGCTCGAGGTCTCCACCGACAAGGTCGACACCGAGATCCCCTCGCCGGTCGCCGGCACGCTGACCAGGATCCTCGTCAGCGAGGACGACACGGTGCCGGTCGGCGCCGACCTGGCCATCGTCGGCGGCGAGGCCGCCGCCGCCCCCGCCCAGGAGGCCCCGAAGCAGGAGGCCGCCCCAGCCCAGGAGGCCTCGAAGCAGGAGGCCCCGGCGGCTCCGGCCCCGCAGGCTGCCCCGGCCGCGCCCGCGGCCAAGGTCGGCAGCGAGACGGACGCCTCGGCATACGTCACCCCGCTGGTGCGCAAGCTGGCCGCAGAGAACAACGTCGACCTCGGCTCGCTCAAGGGCACCGGTGTCGGCGGCCGCATCCGCAAGCAGGACGTCCTCGACGCCGCGGAGAAGGCCAAGGCCCCCGCCCCGGCGGCCACGCCCGCTGCGGCGCCGAGCGCCCCGGCTGCCAGCGCCCCGAGCGCCCCGGCGGTCTCGCCCAAGCGCGGCACCACCGAGAAGATGAGCCGCCTGCGCAAGGTCATCGCCCAGCGCATGGTCGAGTCGCTGCAGGTCTCGGCCCAGCTGACCACGGTCGTCGAGGTCGATGTCACCAAGATCGCGCGCCTGCGGGGCAAGGCCAAGGGTGAGTTCGAGCGCCGCGAGGGCGTCAAGCTCAGCTACCTGCCGTTCCTGGCGCTGGCCGCGGTCGAGGCGCTCAAGGCCCACCCCAACGTCAACGCCAGCGTCGAGGGCGACCAGATCACCTACCACGGCCAGGAGAACCTCGGCATCGCCGTCGACACCGAGCGCGGCCTGCTCGTGCCGGTGATCAAGAACGCCGGCGACCTCAACATCGCCGGCCTGGCGCGGGGCATCGCCGACCTCGCCGAGCGCACGCGCACCAACAAGATCACCCCCGACGAGCTCGGTGGCGGCACGTTCACGCTGACCAACACCGGCAGCCGTGGTGCGCTGTTCGACACGCCGATCATCAACCAGCCGCAGGTGGCGATCCTCGGCACCGGCGCGGTCGTCAAGCGCCCGGTCGTGGTGACCGACGCGGACGGCGGCGAGACCATCGCGATCCGCTCGATGATGTACCTCGCCCTGTCCTACGACCACCGGATCGTCGACGGCGCCGACGCGGCGCGCTTCCTGTCGACGATGAAGCAGCGGCTCGAGGAGGGCGCCTTCGAGGCGTCCCTCGGCCTCTGAGCGGGGACGACACGATGCCGCAGCGCGTCGCCATCACCGGAGCCTCCGGCCTGGTCGGCGGCGCGCTGTCGGCGTTCCTGAGCGGCCGCGGCGACGAGGTGCTCCACGTCGTGCGCCGGGAGCCGCGCACCGCCTCCGAGATCGGCTGGGACCCCAGGCACCGCCAGCTCGACCCGGCCGCCCTGTCGGGGGTGACCGCGGTGGTCAACCTCGCCGGCGCCAACGTCGGCGGCAAGCGATGGACCCCGGCCTACAAGCAGGAGATCTTCGCCTCGCGCGTCGACAGCACCCACACCATCGCCTCGGCCCTGGCCGACCTCGGCGAGCCGGTGCGGCTGGTCAACGCCTCGGCGATCGGGATCTACGGTTCGGACCGGGGCGAGGAGGTCCTCACCGAGGACAGCGAGCCGGGCCAGGGCTTCCTCGCCGACGTGGTGCGGGCCTGGGAGTCGGCCACCAAGCCGGCTGCCGACGCCGGGCTGCCCGTGGCGATGGCCCGCACCGGCCTGGTCATGTCGCCCGAAGGCGGGGCGTTCGAGCGGCTGCTGACCCTCGGCCGGCTCGGCCTGCTCGGCCCGCTCGGGTCGGGTCGGCAGTACTGGAGCTGGGTCACCCTGCGTGACGTCGTGCGCGGCTACGCGCACCTCATCGACCGCGAGGACGTGACCGGCCCGGTCAACCTCGTCGGGCCGGCGCCGGCGCACCAGGCTGACGTCGCCCACGCGGTGGCGACCCGGCTGCACCGCCCCTCGGTGGTGCCGGCGCCCGGGTTCGCGCTGAAGGCGGTGCTGGGCGAGTTCGCCGACGACGTGCTCGGCAGCGCCCGGGTCATGCCGAGCGCCCTCACCGCCTCGGGCTTCACGTTCGAGCACGACACGCTCGAGCAGGCCGCTGCCTGGCTCGTCGACCAGGCCGGCCTCGCCGCCTGACCCTGACCCCCCGACGCGCGGCAGTCGTGGGTGGGCCGGTTCAGCGGTAGCCGACGATGCGCCACCCCTGCCCCGTCCAGACCAGCGTGAACGTCAGCGGTGGCCCGGTGACCGGGGGCACGGACCGGGTCGCTCCCCCGCCCTCGACGACGACGTATGCCGCGGTGTCGACGCGCGCCCGCAGCGTCGCCGTGGTGCCGGCCTGAGTACCCGAGGCGGTGCGCACCGTGAGCCGCAGCGCCCGGTAGCTCGCCTGCCGCGACAGCAGTGTGCTGATGTGGGCGACGTCGGCCTGCAGCGCCGGTGACCCGGGCGCGTCCACCGCGGCCAGCGCCGCCGGCTCGCGTGCCGTCCACGCGGCGGCACGCCGGTCGGCCAGGTGCTGCAACAGCTCCCGCGGCGCCCGGACCGGGGCCTGCCGGTCCAGGACGACGCCGCCGCCCACCGGCGCCTCCCGCCCGGTGTGCCGCGACGCGGCCCAGGCGCCCGAGACCCCGAGCAGGGCCACCGCCAACAGCGCGGCCCCGGTGAGCGCCGAGGCGCGGCGACGGCTTGGGGCAGCGACGCCGGTGCCGGGCTCGATGGACGACGGCATGCCCGTCCCGCGTGACCTGCCGAGCACACCGCGCAGCCGGCGAGCCAGCTGGTTCGCTGCGCGCCGCCACCGCGGCGGCTCGGGCACCACGGGGTCGGCCGCAGCCTGGGCACGCAGCCGGTGCGTGAGGTCACCCGCCGGGTCCTCCCCCGTGGCCAGCCGCACCGGTTCGGCCGGGGCCGCAGCGTAGGCGCCCACGGCGACCTCCCGCGCGCTGGGGCGGTCCGCCGGGTCCGGGGCCAGGCACCGCTCCACGAGGGCCACCAGTGCCGCCGGGGCTGCGGTCCCGAGCGTGGCCAGCGGCGGGCGCACCGCCGGTGGCGGCGGTGCGGCCCCGGTCAGGGCCAGCCAGCCCAGGGCGCCCAGGGCGTGCACGTCGGCGGCCGGGGTGGCGCTCGCCCCGTCGACGACCTCCGGCGCGACGTAGCCGGGTGTCCCGTGCCCCTCGCCGGGGCCCTCCCCCGCCAGCCGGGCGACCCCGAGGTCGGCCAGCATCGGCTTGCCCTCCCGGGTGAACAGCACGTTGGCGGGCGAGACGTCGGCGTGCACCACGCCCGCCTCGTGCAGCTGGGCCAGCGCGCCGGCGAGCGGGGTGAGGACGGTGACGGCCTCCCCCGCCGACAGGTGTCCGCGGCCGGCCACGACCCGGGCCAGGCTGCCGCCGTCGGCAAGGTCGAGGACGAGCGCCAGGCCTCCGCCGTCCAGGGGCACGGCATCGTGCAGCCGGACCACGTGCTCCCCCGCCGTGCGGCTGAGCACGGCCACCTCGCGCACCGCCGGGTCACTGAGCTCGGGGCCGGATCCGTTGCCGGGCAACACCTTCACGGCCACCCGGGCGCCGTCCCGCTCCCGTTTGGCAAGCCAGACCGTGCCCGACGCGCCCTGCCCGAGCCGGCCGAGCAGGACACACCCGGGCACCGTGGGCTGCTCCATCGCAGACACCCCCTAGGGTTTCGCGCATGGCAACCGACACCCCCACGATCCTCGCCACCTCCGGCGGCTACCGGATGCACGAGCGCCTGCGCTTCGAGTTCGCTGAGCTCGTCCACTATGCCGTGGATCTCTCTGGCGCCGACGCGCGTATCCCCAAGGTCTGCCACGTCGGCACGGCCATGGGTGACCAGCGCTGGTTCAACGCCGAGATGGACGAGGCCGGCCGGCACGCGGGCTACGCCATGAGCCACCTCAACCTGTTCACCATGCCCAACGTCGAGAACGTCGAGGGGCACCTCCTGGAGCAGGACGTGGTCTGGGTCAACGGTGGCTCGGTGGCCAACCTGCTCGCGGTGTGGCGGGTGCACGACCTCGACCAGATCCTGCGCCGCGTGTGGGAGGCCGGTGTGGTGCTCGCCGGTGTCTCGGCCGGGTCGATCTGCTGGTTCGAGGGCGGCACCACCGACTCCTTCGGCGCCGAGCTGCGCGCGGTCACCAACGCCCTGGGCTTCCTGCCCTACGGCAACGGCGTGCACTACGACAGCGAGGCCCGACGCCGGCCGCTGGTGCACCGCCTGGTCGCCGACGGCACGCTGCCCACGACGCACTGCACCGACGACGGCGTCGGCCTGCTCTACCGCGGCACCGAGCTGGTCGAGGCGGTCAGCGAGCAGGACGGCAAGGGCGCCTACATCGTCACCCGCGACGGCGACGGCGCCGTCGAGGAGCGCCTCGAGCCGCGTCGCCTCTGACCCACCACCGGGTACGCCGTGTGGTCACCACCGGCACGACCTACGGCAGGTGACCACACGGCACACCCGCCG